>CAINTU010000001.1 GCA_903853515.1 uncultured Micrococcales bacterium
CGGCACCGTCACCGAATACAAACTTGGCAACCGCGCACCGGCAGTCAAATGGTTTGGCATCGACGATAACCAGCAATCCTTGAGTTATGCCAACCTAAGCGGCGCTGTTGTGGTCATGAACTTTTGGTATGCCGGCTGCCCACCTTGCCGAGTCGAGACCCCAGCATTGGTTGACTTGTCAAAAACTTTTGCGGGCAAAGCGCAATTTGTTGGCGTTGATGTGCGTGATTCGCTTGACACAGCGCGGGCTTTCAAGCGCACCTTTGGCGTTAGTTATCCGACGATTCTTGACGCCTCAACCGGTGACGTGGTTTTGGCATTCACTGGCGTTGTTACACCGAGTGCCGTGCCAACCACAATTGTGATTGATCGCCAGGGCAGAGTCGCTGGCCGCATCTTGGGCAACGCTGACAAAGAAACTCTCAAGTCGATGATCTCTCGAGTTGTCGCCGAACCTGTGGCAGGCAACTAAATGCCCTCAGTGATCGTGTCTGGTTCAATCATCGCGGCGATGCCGGTGGCGCTGTTGGCGGGCTTGGTGTCGTTTCTGAGTCCGTGCGTTTTGCCGCTGTTGCCCGCATATCTAGGGCTTGTTTCGGGTTCAAGCAGCACACACAAACGAAGTCGCACAATTCTTGGCGCGGTGCTTTTTGTTTTGGGTTTCAGTGTTGTGTTCGTTGCCTTGGGCGCAGGCTTTGGTTCGCTTGGCACATTGGTGCACGGTGCGACTAAAGATGCCTTGATTCGCGGGCTTGGTGTCTTGGTGATTTTGTTTGGCGTGGTTATGTTGGGCGGCTTCGACTTTGCGCAGCGCACAGCCAAGCTAAACCTGCGTCCGCGCGCTGGCCTGATCGGTGCCGTTCTGCTCGGCGTTGTTTTTGGCCTCGGCTGGACCCCGTGCATTGGGCCAACTCTCGGCGCGGTGTTGAATCTCGCCTTCACAACGGGCACAGTGTGGCGCGGGGTTTTGCTCGCCACCGTTTATTCGATTGGCCTTGGTCTGCCGTTTATTTTGCTTGCCGCTGGTTTTAGTTGGGCAAGCAAATCTGTTGGCTTTGTCAAACGCCATATTCGTCAGTTCAATATCGGCGGATCCATCTTGTTGATTGTGCTCGGGGTTTTGCTTGTGACTGGTTTGTGGAATTCGTTTATCGATTATTTGCAGGGGGTGCTCGGTGGCTTTGCGCCAGCAATCTAAGAAGGGCACTCGCCAGAAACCCAAGCGCGCGCCGCGTGACTATTCTGCTGAGGTTACATCTGCTGACATTGGTGCGCTCGGTTGGGCTAGGTGGATCTGGCGTCAACTAACGAGCATGCGCACTGCACTTATTTTGCTTTTGTTGATGGCAGTTGCTTCGGTGCCTGGCTCGCTTTACCCGCAACGCACAGCAGACCCTAACGGCGTCACTCAGTTTTTTCAGGCCAACCCTCAGCTGGCTCAAACACTCGATCGCTTTCAACTTTTTGACGTGTATTCGTCTGCTTGGTTTAGCGCAATTTATATTTTGCTTTTCATCTCTCTGGTCGGTTGTGTGCTGCCGCGCATCGGTGTGCACTGGGGTGAACTGACTGCGCCGGCACCGTTGATGCCGCGCAACATGTCGCGCATGCCAGCGTATGCAAAGTTCACCGTTGCAACGCCAGCGGCCCAAAAAACCGCCGTCGATCGCGCCACAGCGCAACTAAAGCGTGAGCGCTATCGATTAGTGCGCGAGGCGAATGGTGTGCGCGCCGAAAAGGGCTATTTGCGCGAGACCGGCAACCTGCTCTTTCACGCATCACTATTGGGCGTGCTTTTGGCGGTTGGCATCGGTGGTGCATTTAGCTATAGCGGGCAGCGTGTGCTGGTTGAGGGCGAGACTTTTGTGAATAACCTCGCTGACTTCGACTCATTCACTCCTGGCTTGTTTTTCAACGCGGATCGATTGACCCCCATGAGCCTTTCGCTCACAAATTTCTCGACCACCTATGACCTAAATAATCCGAGCAACCGCGGCATTCCGATTGATTTTCGTGCTCAGGTTGTCAGTCGTGTTGGCGCAGAGGGTTTGCCAAAATCGAGCGTGATTCGCGTGAATGAGCCACTCGAATTGCCCGGCTCTAAGGTTTATCTCACCGGCAACGGCTACGCGCCAGTGGTAACTATTTTTGATGGCAAGGGCAACGTGGCTTTCGATGGCCCCGTGGTTTTTTTGCCGCAAGATTCAAACATGACCTCGCTCGGTGTCATCAAAGTGCCAGATGCCAGCCCAAGCCAATTCGGCATTCAGGCGTTCTTTTACCCAACGGCAGCCAAATTAAAATCCGGCGCTCTCACGAGTGCTTTTCCGGCAGCGGGTGATCCACTTTTGACCATGTTTGTCTATAAGGGCAATCTGGGTCTAGACAGCGGACTCAACAGCAACGTGTTTCAACTCAACGTGCATGCCATGAAGCAGGTCGCAGGCGGCAAGAGCGGCAACAAGGCAATCGAGCTAGCGCCAGGTCAGTCGGCAAAGTTGCCAGATGGTCTCGGTCGCGTTTATTTCACCGGCATCAAACGCTATGCCTCGTTAGATATCACCTATAACCCAGGCGAACTTTATGTTTTGGCATTCGCGATTTTGGCGATGGTTGGTTTGGTGATGATGCTCTTCACTAAGCGCCGTCGCGTCTGGGTAAAAATTGTTGAAGGCGGCATCGAAGTTGCTGCGCTTTCGAAGCACAAGGATTCCAATCTCGACCGCATGCTAGAACACTTCATCAAGTCTGCAAAAATTAAAAATGTCACAGCCAAACCTGCCAAGAAAGCCACTAAATGACCTCCGTTGTGCTCAACCCCGAACTTGATGCGATTTCGCGTTTGATTGTGCTGGGCGCAATGACGCTCTATTCAATTGCGTTCGTTATGTTCAGTGTTTCGTTGGCGCGGGCGGCAAATGCGGGCAAAGACAAAACTCAAATTGCTCGTGCTGCATTATTTGAACGCATCGCACTCATCATCACGGTCGTCAGCGTCGTGGCTCACGGTGCCGGTGTGCTAACTCGCGGCATCGCCGCAGCTCGTGTGCCTTGGGCCAACATGTATGAGTTCTCGGTAACCGGTTCGTTCGTGGTCATGTCGATCTATTTGCTGTCACTCATTTTTAGACCAATCAAATATTTGGCCGCGTTCGTTACAGGCTTTGTGGTTTTGATTCTGGGCAGCGCAACCACTTTGTTTTATGTCGAAGTTAGATCGCTTATGCCGGCACTTCAAAACTATTGGCTCTTGATTCACGTGACTGTGGCCATTCTCGCCACCGCGTTTTTCATGATTGGCGCGGCGCTCGCATTTATTTATCTCATGCGCGAGTGGGAATGGTTTAACAAAACCAAATCGCCACTCGTTGTCAGTGCACGCAAGGTTTTGGCAATCATGCCCAAGAGCGACAAGCTCGAGCGTCAGAGCTACCAATTCAACATCATTGGTTTGATTTTGTGGACCTTCACTCTGATCGCCGGCGCAATCTGGGCCGACAAAGCCTGGCACCGCTTTTGGGGTTGGGACACCAAAGAGGTTTGGACCTTCATCATCTGGTGCATCTATATGGGTTACGGTCACGCGACTGTGACAAGAGGCTGGGATGGCAAGCGTGCCGCCTGGCTCTCGATGATTGGCTTCGTCGCGATCCTGTTCAACTTCACCATCGTCAATCTTTATTTCAAAGGGCTGCACGTTTATTCGGGTCTTTAGGCCGCTACAAATCGCGCGTCGACTAAATAAGCGCGAGGCAGCGTTCTAAGCGAGCCAACCACCAAGCACGGCGCTCTTCAGTTGCCGCTAGGCGAGTGAGTGCATCATTGGTGACATCAACTCGAGCCACTGCAATTTGACCGTCGACCGGAATAAGCGGCGAGTCAGTTACGTCGTCGGCCAAAAGTGCGGCGGTTGCGAGCCCAGAGGCATACGGCGAATGCAACAGGGCGGCCAAGTGGGCTCCCATCGAAATGCCCACAGAAGTTTCGAGTGCGCTAGAGACCACAACGGGCAAAGCGGCTTCGGCTGCGATTTTCATCGCCGCGGTAATGCCACCCAGCGGCGCAGCTTTGAGCACAAGCACATCGGCAGCGCCGGCCCGTGCAACAGCAATTGGGTCGCTGGCTTTGCGCACCGACTCGTCGGCTGCAACCTTGATTGGCGCATCGGGTGAAATTTGCCGCAAAGCTGTGCGCACTTCGGCCAGCTCAGCGACTGTTGCGACTGGCTGTTCTAAATATTCGATCGGCAGCCCTGAGTCGATAAGCGATTGAGCAACTTCGAGGGTTTGCACGACGCTGTAGCCACCATTTGCATCAAGGCGGATTCGCGCATTTGGCCAAAGCCTGTGCACCTCGCGAACTCGGGCGATGTCGTCGGCAAGTGCTTGACCCTTTTCGGCAACTTTGATTTTGACGACCTCAAACGCGCCAAAAGGTGCCAAAGCGGCGGCAACTTCACTAGGCGCCACTGCCGGCAAAGTCGCATTCACTTTGATTGACTTGTGGGCAACGGCTGGCAAATCGTTGAATGCGAATTCGACGGCCGCACGCAACCAGATCGAGCTTTCAGCGTCGTCGTATTCGACAAAGGGCGACCATTCGGCCCATCCGTGGGTGCCTTCAAAAAGCAGCACCTCGCGAACGTCAAGACCGCGAAAACGAACCCGCATTGGCACTTGCAAGACCCGCGCAGACTCGAGCACCCTGGCCCGCCAATCTGTTGGCAGAGCGGCCAACTTTTCGGGCAAACCATTCACATTGTTAGGCTAACAGCATGGCGCAAAACGTTTCTGACCTCTTTGATGCAAGCATTTGGCACGTTGTGCCGGGCTTCGAGGCTTTCGAAGACATCACCTATCACCGCCACAACACAATGGGCGCGGTGCGCATCGCGTTCAATCGCCCCGAGGTGCGCAATGCATTTCGCCCGCAGACCGTTGACGAATTGGTGCAGTCGCTAACTCACGCACACAACGACAATCAAGTCGGCGCAGTGTTGCTAACTGGCAACGGGCCGTCGGCTAAAGATGGCGGCTGGGCTTTCTCGAGTGGCGGCGATCAAAAAGTTCGTGGTCGCGAAGGCTATGAATACAGCGATGGCTCGACAGCATCGGGCCGTCTGCACATTCTTGAAGTTCAACGAATCATTCGCTTCATGCCGAAGGTGGTAATCGCACTTGTGCCAGGTTGGGCTGCTGGCGGCGGCCACTCGCTAAACGTGATTGCAGACCTATCAATCGCATCTGCCGAACACGCTCGATTCAAGCAAACCGATGCCGACGTGGGCAGCTTTGACGCCGGCTACGGCAGTGCCTATTTGGCCAAACAGGTCGGTCAAAAATTTGCTCGCGAAATTTTCTTTTTAGGCCAAGAATATTCGGCTCAACGCGCCTATGAGATGGGTGTGGTTAACGCAGTTGTGCCGCACGCAGATCTTGAAAAAACCGGTGTCGAGTGGGCCGCAGAGATTCTGCGCAAGTCGCCGCAATCGATTCGCCTCTTGAAATACGCGATGAACATGACAGACGACGGAATGGTCGGGCAACAACTATTTGCCGGCGAAACCACGAGGCTCGCCTATGGCACCGACGAAGCTGTTGAAGGTCGCGACAGTTTTCTGCAAAAACGCGAGCCCGACTGGGCGCCGTTTAAATGGCAGTTCTAGGTTCAAGGTTTAGCAAATAAGTGGCATCACAAATCAAAGTTGTCGCGGCCAATGACGTGGTCGGCGCAACTTTGGCACTCGCCGAAGCGCTAGCGGGTGAGTGCACGGTTTTTATCTCTCCGCCCGAGGTCAACGGCAAGCTGCCTGAACTTCACGGTCTGCCAGAAACTATCGAAGACGACACTGCCCTGATCATCGAATCAAGCGGATCGACCGGTAGCCCAAAGCGAATTTCGCTCTCGAGTGCCGCTCTGATTGCAAGTGCAGAAGCTTCGGCTGAGCGCTTGGGGGCCAAGGGCCAATGGCTACTTGCTCTGCCAATCAATTTTGTTGCAGGCGCCCAAGTTTTGATTCGGTCACTCTCGGCAGACAGCTTGCCAGTAATCATGAATACGGCCGTGCCGTTCACGGCAGAGGCGTTCACTCGCTCTGCAAGTTTGCTCACAGCCGAGCACCGCTTCACATCGGTTGTGCCAACCCAACTTGCCCGGTTAGCAAATGCCGTTGGCAATCTTGATTACATAGCCGATGAATATTTGCTTGCGATGCTTAGGCGCTTCGACGCGATTCTGGTCGGTGGCCAGGCGCCTCGCAGCGCCGATGTGAATTTTTTGCGCGCACTCGGCGTCAACATTGTCACGACCTATGGCATGGCAGAAACATGTGGCGGATGCGTCTATGACGGGCAACCGCTGAGCGGGGTCGAACTGCAACTCGGCGAAGACTCTCGCATTCAATTGCGCGGCCCGGTGCTTGCCAATAACTTGCAACACACTGGCGCGTTGACAAGCGAAGGCTGGTTGCAAACCAACGACGTTGGTCAGATTGACGACCACGGCAAACTAACTGTGCTTGGCCGCAGCGATCGAGTTTTGATCAGCGGCGGCATAAAGGTTGCCCTCGATGCAGTCGAAGAACTAACCGCTTCGATTGGCGGCGTGGTCGAAGCCTGCGCAGTTGCACTTGATGGTGGTGAATGGGGTGAGCGCGTGGGCGTGGCTTATGTCGGCAGCCCAGAAGTCGCTGACTATTTGGCCGGGGCAATTTTTGATCAATTGGGAATAGCGGCCAAGCCGATAAGAGTTCTTAGAATCGATAGGTTGCCTCGACTGGCAGCCAGCCAAAAACCAGATTTGCAACGAATCAAAGAGTTGTTCGAGAGGCAATAGCGATGACCCGCAACGCACCTAGCATCAAGGCCCAACACGCCGCGAATCAATCGACACCTCAACCGACCTTTGGCGATTGGGTGAGTGGCGCAAGGCTGCGCACTCTGCCTTTGGCGCTCGCGCCGGTTCTGATTGGCGCTGGGGCAGCTGCCCTAGCCGAGAAATTCGACTTGCTCTTGAGCGCGCTGGCGCTAGGGGTGGCGCTGCTGTTGCAAATCGGCGTGAATTTTTCAAATGACTATAGCGACGGCGTCAGAGGCACCGATGCGTTTCGCGTTGGCCCGAAGCGTCTAACCGGCTCTGGCGCGGCGGCACCAAAGAGCGTGCTAAAAGTTGCTCTTGCCTGCTTTGCTGCAGCGGCCGCCCTTGGGCTCATCATCACCCTAATCACGCAACTGTGGTGGTTCATCGCCGTAGGCGCTATCGCAATAGTTGCGGCTTGGTTCTATACCGGTGGCAAAAAGCCATATGGTTATGCAGGGCTTGGCGAGATTGTCGTATTTATTTTCTTTGGGCTGGTTGCAACTGTTGGCACCGCATACATCCAAATCAAAGATCTTGATGTTGTAGCAACAATCGGTGGAACAGCCGCCGGATTTTTTGCTACCGCGGTTTTGCTTGTGAACAACATTCGAGACATCGAAACCGACAAGGTGGCTGGCAAAAAAACTTTGGCCACTCGCATTGGCCGCAAGGCGAGCATCGCGCTCTTCATCTTTTTGTTGTGGATGCCGTTTTTGCTCGCCGCTTTGATTTGGCTGGTTGTGCCAGCTGTGTTCTTTGTGAATATCGGCATCTTTGTAGCGCTGCCGATCACCTACATCTTGCTCGCGGCTAAGAGCCCGAAAGAGCTAATTTTGGTGCTCAAATTGACAAGCTATTTGGCCCTTGGTTTTGCAGCCCTAATGTGCTTCGGGCTCTTTCAAGTCAGCTTATAGTTTTTTAGATTTCTCGTCGAGAATCATGTTCTCGAGATCGCTCTCTTCATCGGGGGCCCCAGCGCCTTTGTTGATGCGCTTATAAACACCGCTCGACATCTGGTCGCGCATCTTGCTCAAAAAAATCAGTGAGAACGCGAACGACAGCACGGCGGCCACCATCACCGCAAAAACCCAATCGAAGCCGACCGAAGTCAAAATCGAAGTGAGCACGATAAAACTGCCCAAACGTATGAGCGTGTATTTAACCCAAGGATTCTTCACGTTTCAAGTCTAGGTCGGCTCTAATAGAGTTAAAACATGGGTCGTCTCGAGTTGCTCGCCTTTTTGGCTGTTCTGATCTTCACCATTTTTACTACCGTTTTTGCGGCCAATGCCGACCGTCGCACCGTGCGAGTGCTGCCAAAATTCGCTTGGGTGTTGATCTGTCTGTTTGTGCCGTTGGTTGGTGGGTTGCTTTATCTAACTGTTGGTCGCCCGATTGATGATGGCACCGACACTGTGCCGGGCCGCCGCCCTTTTGCACCTGATGATGATCCTGATTTTTTGCGCAGAATGGCTGAGCGCCTCAAAGAAGAATTTGATCGCAACAAAGATTCTGACGACGAATCTGGCAACAAGTGATAACTGGCGATGAGGCTTTGGCTAGTTCGGCTGCAAACCAGATTGTGCCCTCACAAATTTTCGCAGCGCACCTTCTGGCTCAGTTGGTTCACCTTGGCGCGCGCGACATCTTTTTATCGCCAGGGGCAAGGTCGCAGTCTTTAGCAATTGCCGCAAAGCAACTAGCAGATGCGGGGCTCGCGAACCTAACTGTGCGCCTTGATGAACGTTCGCTGGCCTTTCAAGCCCTCGGATGCGCCGCGGCTACCGGTCGCCCCTCGATTGTGATCACCACGAGCGGCACCGCTGTTGCCAATTTGCACCCCGCAGTGCTTGAGGCCCATCACTCGGGTGTTGGCCTCATCTTGCTAACAAGTGATCGCCCGGCCGAGTTGCGAGGTGTCGGTGCAAGTCAGACAGCCAATCAGGTTGGCTTGTTCGCAGATGCCGTTCGAGAGTGCAT
The DNA here is from genome assembly GCA_903853515.1 of uncultured Micrococcales bacterium. Taxonomy (GTDB): domain Bacteria; phylum Actinomycetota; class Actinomycetes; order Actinomycetales; family Microbacteriaceae; genus Rhodoluna. The sequence continues at coordinate 8,839 of CAINTU010000001.1, forward strand.
CGATGTGCCGGCGCCAACTATCGAAGCCGCAGTTTCTGGTGCACTAATCGCTGAGGCAATCGAGTTGGCTAACAAGAGCTTTTTGCTGGCAAGTGCGGCAGGTGTCGATGATCACGGCATTGCGCGAGCAAATCCGGTGCAACTCAATCTTGCTTTTCGTGAGCCGCTCAGTGCGCTCGAACCAAATGCCGCAAAAGTTTCAACGTTGCAGCCAGGCAATCCAACTCACTCAGCTGAGGCCTTGCCAACACAAATAGACCTAACCAAAAACACTGTTATTGTCGCCGGTGCTGGTTTGAGCCTTTCGGCTGATTCGGTTGAACAAGCGGTAGCTGCCTTTGGGTTGCCGATATTCGCTGAGCCTTCAAGCGGGTTGAGGCACCACGCCAATTCGATCTTGCACTATAGGTCTCTCGTGGCAAGCAACAAAGACTTGGTCGAGCAAATCGAGCAGGTGATTGTGCTTGGCAAGCCAACTCTCAGTCGGGCAATCATGGCGCTTATTGCTACGCCAACTGTGCAGGTGTTTGTTGTTGAATCGCGCATGGGGTTTTTCAATCTCGCGCATTCTGCGATTCAAGTGCGTGGGTCGTTAGTGCCCAGCAAGCCAGTCGAACATTCTGACCTGCAAAATTGGTTCGGCATTTGGGCGGTGGCCAGCGACGCTCTCGACTCGATGGCGCAAACCGAATCTCAAGAATTTGATCGCAAAGCAATTGTCAAAGAACTCTATGCTGCGTCATTAACCAACAGTGACTCAATAATCTTTGGCGCTTCGCGAATGATTCGCGAAGCAGATGCCTGGGCGCCAAAGGCTCAGGTCGAAAGCATTTGGTCGAATCGCGGTGTCGCCGGAATCGACGGCACGATCGCCACGGCACTCGGTTTTGCAGCAGCGCGCAAAGCTGAGCATGCTACTGCTACGACCCGAGCGCTGATTGGTGATCTAACTTTTTTGCACGATGCATCATCGCTTTCGATCGACCCAATCCGTGACCAACTCAACTTGCAACTCTGGGTCGTCAACGATCACGGCGGCACAATTTTTGAATCACTTGAGGTCGCCAAACTGGTTGATCAAGATACTTTCGAACGCGTTTTGACCACACCGCAAAACGTCGATTTGCAAAAACTAGCGCAGAGCTATGGTTGGCAGTTCGAGCGGGTTTCCAGCGTTGCCGAATTGCAACGAGCAGCAAAAATCCATGGATTGCTCGTAATCGAAATTTTGCCTAGCTAACTAAGCGCGTCAATAATCGGGCGAAACTTAAGCTCAGTCTCGGCCAACTCGGCGGCCGGCTCACTTTCGGCAACAATGCCGCAACCCGCAAATGCGGTGATCGTTGCGGCTTCGGCGTCATACTGTGCACCACGAAGTGCTATTGCCCACTCGCCGTCGCCGTCAGCGCCGATCCAACCAACCGGCCCCGCATAGCGCAAGCGGTCGAATGGTTCGAGGCGTTCGATGACTTTCAATGCCGCGGCGCGAGTGGTGCCGGCAACAGCGGCAGTTGGGTGCAATGCCGCGGCAACGTCGAGCACAGAAGAATCTTGGCGAAGCACGCCGTGCACATCGCTGGCAAGGTGCCAAAGGTTCGGCAATGGCAAACTGAATGGCTCGCTATCGGCGTCAACGTGTTCGCAAAACGCAGCTAAAGACTGCACAAGTGAGTCAACCGCAAATGCGTGTTCGATGCGGTTTTTGTGAGAACTGGCAAGGGCCGCACCAATTGCAGTGTCAATCGTTGCCTCGGTGCCGCGACCGGCTGTGCCCGCGAGCACTCGTGCCGAAACCTGCCCGTGTGCCACTCGCACCAAAAGTTCGGGGCTGGCACCAAAGGTGCCGTCAACCGAATAGACCCAACAACTTGCATATCGCTGCGCGAGTCTTTCTAGTGCGCCACGCAAATCAAAATCTGCGGGCACCTTAGCCACTAGGTCACGAGCCAAGACGACTTTTTCGACTTCGCCAGCTGCGATGGCGGCTACGGCCGAGACCACCGAATCTTCAAATGCCGCAGACGATTGAGACCCCGCCTCGAAGCGAACACCGCCCGAAACCGCGCCGGCCCCATAACTTATTTCGTTATTCCAAAAATCTTCGACATCGGCTTCATCGCAATCAACAAAAGTCAACCAGGCTCGATCATCGCGCAGGCCGAGCAAAACTTTGGGCACAACGATTACCGACTTGGCAGCCGATGAATCGGCAAAGGCGATGCTGCCAAAACCAACTAGGCCCGTGCCAGGCAGATTCACCTGGTCTTCGACATGAGCCGCGGCCACAAGTTCGTTCCAGGCCAGCGCCAAGCTAGCGATTCGCTCGGCGCCAACGGCAGCCAGCCGGGTGGCCTCACCAAAACCTACTAATCCTTGGCCGTTTCGAACAAACACTTGAGCGCTCTTAGGCAGATGGCGCATCAGGTCGAAGCGAGTGAGCTTAAGTTCGCGGGTGAAGACCCGCAGACTCTGAGGCTCAGGCATCGGTTTCCCATCGAGTTTTAGCTAGCGAAAATTTTCGCTGAGCGTTATCTGTGAAAGCGATTTATCGCCTAGTTTGCCCCGAATAACTGGGATATCCTGAATCACAGAACCACCAAATTCTATGCCAGCGAAAGGGGTCGATTTTGCGCAAGAGCACCTTGCTAGCAACTGCAACGCTGTTGCTGCTCACGTTCGCCACCCCAGTATCTGCATTTGCAGCGGCCGGCACTGGTTCAGGTTCTGGTTCAGGTTCTGGCTCAAGTGGTGGTTCGTCGAACACCTCTGACGACGACTTGACCGGCGGCGTTCAAATTTTTGATGGCACCGATGATTCGCCAGGTCACGACAAAATTCACAAAGACAACATCAAGAAGCACCACGATCTTGAGGGTCGTTATGGCGATAACTATGGC
>CAINTU010000002.1 GCA_903853515.1 uncultured Micrococcales bacterium
TCTTGCCCGAACCGTTGGTGCCGAGCACGGCGATGAATTCACCCGGAGCGATCTCTAGGTCGAGGTTTTGCCACAGTGCCTTCTCGCCGAACGAGAGCGAGGCTTTCTTGATGCTCAGAACCGACTTGCTCATTTCTTCCAACCCAACATCGTGATTGAACCGTCGATCATATCGAGGTAATTGCCGCCGTACGCTCCGGTGTCTGGGTCCTGCGGCAAAAGCTCACCGAAACCGAACTCGCCAACGTGACCAGATTCCAATTGGCTGATCTGACTCGAGGTGACCGAGATGTTCGAGGCCAAAACTGTTCCTGGCACGGCGAGAGCATTCTTCGCTTGCTCCATTACCGCGGGCGAAACGTCTCGCTCCTCTTCGATTGCCTTGGAAAAGGCAAGCGGTGTCACGTTGACGCAACCGGCGTCATCCAAGAGGTAATCGATGACCGGTTCGGTCGCGAAAACTCGACCGCAGGTATTCGCGGTCTTTAGAGCAGTGAGCTTTGCCTTGAGGCCGGCCAAAGACGACTTGAAGCTCGCCAGCGAAGAACCAGTGTTTTGAACCGCACTTGAAATCGCGTCGGCAACTGCGCCAACCTGGTCGACGTCATACCAAATGTGTTCGTTTCGCGACTTATCGGTTCCCGAAACGTTGAAGGCATTGACCACGATCGCCGGCGTTGGGTCGGCGGCAACGAGCTTGGTCATGAAGTCGTCGTAGCCACCACCATTCATGATCACAACGTCGGCGTTATTCACCGCCAATTGGTCGCGAACCGATGGCTCAAACGAGTGCGGGTCTTGGCTGGAGTTGTAGATCAGAGCCGTGACGGTGGCGGTATCGCCAACCACAAGATTGGCAACCGAACCCCAGACGTCGGTGCTTGCCACGATCTTGATCGGGCCGGTGCCCGCGCTCCACGGCTTAGGTTCAACGCTCGTGCAGCCGCTGAGTAACAGCGCCGCGCCAATGAGTAGCCCTAGTTTTCTGAACACCCGTCCAGACTAAGGCTTATTGATAATGAATGTCAATAACTTCTAGAAACCGGGGCTTAATGCTGCGTAAAGCACGACAAAAATGATTCCAAAAACGAAACCAAGCCCGATAAAGACGTAACCGAGGATTAGGCCGGTCTTAGCCATTCCGATGTTCTGCGACGAAATGAGCCCCTGCTTCATCTGGCTCAATGAGATGTGCCCAACGATAACGGCACCCAGCGGCACAACGAACGCGAGGATCAAGGCGATCAATGGCAAGTTGCTCTGAGTCCCGCCTGTGGGAGCTATTGGTTGGCCGGTGCGTGGGTCAAAAGCGCCAACGGCTGCTGGGATAGTGACTGTTGGAGAGGCAACTTCTGGCTTTGCCGAAAAAGCACCCGCTGCAACTAGGCTGGCGCCGATAAGGCTAATGAAGACCGAAGTTGAAGCAGCGATGCGCCCTGGGCCACCATAAGTTTGGAAGAACGCCTCTAGGAATGGGCTTCCTTGAGTTAGCCAAAAGAGGTTTAGGCCAATCGCGCATACCGGGCCGGCAACGATCAAGATAATCGCAGGCACACCCAGTACCTTTGGGGTCTTTGCAACGAAAGCCCAGATTGCTAGACCTGCCGAGGACACGGTAATCACGATCATCGAAAAAATGTCAATAACGGTGGCTGGAACGAAGGTGTTATCGACGTTGGTTAGCCAGTCGAACGTGTTTGGCAGTGAAATCAGGTTGTCTTTAGAGGCAAGACTGGCCAAAGCCAAGAAAATCGCACCGATCAGAATCTGTGGTTTTTGTGTTGCGCGCATTTGATTCCCCTTTTTATTTAGTCGAGCAGCAGAGCTGGCTCTTCGATTACAGATGCTACGTCTTGAACGAAACGGCTCGCAACGTCTCCGTCAACGACGCGATGGTCAAACGTTGCACCGATTGTGGTGACCTGGCGTACCTGAATCTCGTTGTTGACTACCCAAGGCTTTGGGCGAATCGAGCCAAGGGCAACAATTGCTACTTCGCCTGGGTTCAAGATCGGGGTTCCGGTGTCGACA
>CAINTU010000003.1 GCA_903853515.1 uncultured Micrococcales bacterium
GGCACCGGCACCATACTTGCCGACGATGCCCAGCTGAGCGCTCGCCTGCCGCAAGGCGGGTATTACCCACACCAACCACTGCGAGTTGTGGTGGGCCAGGCAGAACTCGCTAAGACTTTGCGTGTTTTTGACGAGAGTGCCGAGACCATTCAGTTCAAGAGCCAAGACTTAGCCGCGATTCTGACCGAGCTTTTCGAGCGCGGTGTTCGCCACGCCCTAGTTGAAGGCGGCCCAACACTAGCCAGCGCTTTTATCGAGGCCGAATTATTTGATGAGGTTTTGATTTATCAAGCCCCGCTTTTGGTCGGCGGCCAAATCCCAACTGTTCGCGATATTGGCGCGAACACAATGGCAGAGGCAACCGAGCTTGAATTCATCGAAACTAAAATGCTGGGCAATGACATTTTGCTAATCGCAGAGCCGAAAGGTGGCAACTGATGTTTACCGGAATCATCGAAGAGCTCGGCACTGTTGAGGCAATAGAAAATCAGCCAGACGCTATTCGACTAACTATTAGAGGCCCGCTGGTTATGAGCGATCTCAAGCGTGGCGATTCGATTGCCTGCAGCGGCACCTGTCTGACTGCCATCGAGATCGAAGGCGATACTTTCACCGCCGATGTGATGAACGAAACCCTGCGCCTAACTAGCCTTTCGCAAATCAAAGTTGGTGACCCCATGAATCTTGAACGCGCCATGACTATGCAAACACGCTTTGGTGGTCATCACGTTCAAGGCCACGTCGATGGCGTGGGCAAGTTTTTGAGCCGCGAAAAAAGCGACAACTGGGATTGGGTGCGCGTCAGTGTGCCAAAAGAGTTGATGCGCTACACGGTGCTTAAAGGCTCTATAACTCTCGATGGCATCTCGTTGACTGTCAACGAACTCGGTGACGACTTTGTTGGACTAAGCCTTATTCCTGAAACCCTAAAACTCACCACGCTCGGCTATAAATCACCTGGCGACCTGATCAACGTCGAGGTCGACGTTATGGCCAAACATATCGAACGTCTGTTGCAAACAAGAGAAGAGAACTGATCATGGCACTAGCAACTATCGACCAAGCCCTAGAGGCACTAAAAGCTGGCAAGCCAATCTTGGTTGCCGACGACGAAGGTCGCGAAAATGAAGGCGATGCCATTATGGCCGCCGAGCACATGACACCAGAGTGGATGGCCTGGATCGTTAGGAACACCACCGGCTTTTTGTGTGCCCCGATGGAAGACGAGCGCGCGAACCTGCTCGAGCTGCCGCTGATGACGATGCGAAACCAGGACCCGCACGGCACCAATTACACCGTCACCGTCGATGCGGCAGATCGCGTGTCGACCGGTGTCAGTGCGCACGACCGAACTCTGACGGCCAGGGCCTTGGCTTCGGCCGATTCGACGGCCGCTCACCTAATTCGTCCGGGCCACCTCGTGCCGCTGCGCGCTCATCCACACGGCATTAAGGGTCGTCGAGGCCACACCGAGGCTGCCGTTGACCTGCTCAAACTTGCCGGCCTCACCCCCGTTGGCATCATCGGTGAAATGGTTTCAGAAAGCGGCGACATGATGCGCATGCCAGAGCTAATCGAAGTTGGTGCTGCCAACGAGTTACCGGTGATCACCGTTGAACAGCTCGACCGCTATCTAGACCAGCACAACATTGTGCACGTTCACAACCCAAACAACCGCATTCGTTTCGAAGCTGAAGCTAACGTGCCAACCACTCACGGACCGATGCGCATGCGCGGTTATTACGACATCAAGACTGGTGCAGACCACGTTGCGATAATCTCTGGCAACCCGACCGGCGACGATGTTTTGGTGCGCATGCACTCAGAGTGCATCACCGGCGAAGCGTTCGGCTCGCTCAAATGCGAGTGTGGCCCACAGCTTGACTACGCTCTCGATTTGATCGCCAAAGACCCTAAAGGCGGCATTGTGATTTATCTGCGCGGTCAAGAAGGCCGCGGCATTGGCCTATTGAACAAGTTGAAGGCTTACGCTTTGCAAGAACAAGGATTAGACACCGTCGAAGCCAACCTTGCTCTCGGCCTGCCGAGCGAGAACCGCGAATACGGTGCTGCCGTTTCGATCTTGCGCGAACTAGGTGTGACAAGCGTTCGCTTGATGACCAACAACCCGGCCAAGTCTGGCTTCTTGAATGACGCTGGTATTCCGGTTAATGAATACGTGCCGGTGGTCGTTGGTCAGACTGCACAAAACGAAGGCTATCTCGACACCAAGCGCGAAAAAATGGGCCACCTGCTGCCCGGTGCCCAGGCCACTGCCACCGATAAAGAGGCCAACTAATGAAAGATGGCGCGCCAAAATTAACAGTGGATGCCTCAGACCTTGCAGTCACCATTGTGGTGACCAGCTGGCATAAAGAAATAACCGAAGCTCTTTTGGCTGGCGCAGAGCGCGCTCTGCAAGCAGCCGGCAACGAGGTTTATTCGATTGTTCGCGTGCCTGGCGCATTCGAGTTGCCGCTAGCCGCCAAGTGGGCAGCCGATGACGGCGCAGAGGCCATCATCGCCCTCGGTGTTGTGATTCGTGGTGGCACCCCGCACTTTGAATACGTTTGCGATGCGGCAACAAGTGGCCTAACCCGCGTGGCACTTGATACCGAAGTGCCAATCGGCTTTGGCCTTCTAACAGTTGACACCGAGGCTCAGGCCCTAGATCGCGCCGGGCTGCCGGGTTCAAGCGAAGACAAAGGCGCCGAGGCTGTCGAAGCGGCCGTGTCAATGGCCCTGCTGCGCCGCTAGCGCTGGCTAGACTCAAATTCAGCGGGCGATTTTAGCCACACGGCAAAGCTCGACATTTGAAAGAGGAATAAATGCAAAACACTGGTGTCAACGTTCTATTGGTGATTCACCTATTGGGTATCTCCTTTTTGCTCGCCGGCTTCTTTAGCGACCTAAAGTCAATTCGCACCGGGTCAAAGGTAACTGCCGGCGTGCTGCACGGTTCTTATTTGATGTTGATCACAGGTCTAGCGATGTCGGCGCTGGTTGCCGAGCCAGCAAAGCTGAACGGACTAGTGGTTGCCCTGAAGGCAATTGCGCTAACCGTGATTTTCTTTGTCGCTTACACCTACCGCAAGAAAGACAAGACACCTGTTTGGGTTATGCCATCGATCTTCGGGCTAGTGCTTTTCAACATCGTGCTTGCAATCTTTGGCCCGGTTTACGGCGCCTAAAGCAAACAGGCTAAACAAGTTTTAGCGCATAAACAGGGCTGTTAGTCGGCGGGTTGTGAAATACAGCCCGCCGATTATCATTGCCACGAAATATGCAACGTGACCAAGCATCGCAAGATCAAGCACACCCAGAGTTAAACCTCGAACAAGCGCAATTGCCTGCCACAGTGGCAGAGCCTCGATTATGACCTGCACAAACTGTGGATAAATGGTCAGCGGATAAAAAGTACCGCTAAACAAAAACATAGGCAGCATCACAAAGTTGATGACCTGCATCTGTTGCCAGTTGGTGAAATAACTAGTCACACCCATGCCGACGCTGGCGAAACCAAAGGCAATCAAAACCGCGGCCGGAATCGCCAAGATGCCGTACCAAGACGGAATCAAACCCATCGGCGTAACCACGCACATGAAACCAATCGCATAAACCAGGCCGCGCATCAACGCATAACTGATCTCGCCGATAGCAACATCGAGCGAACCCAAACTGGTTGCCAACATGCCCTGATAAAGCTTGCCGAAATGCATCTTGAAAAACACATTCCAGGTCGAGTCATAGATTGCACCGTTCATGGCGCTGGTGGCAAGAAGCGCTGGCGTGATATAGGCCGCATA
>CAINTU010000004.1 GCA_903853515.1 uncultured Micrococcales bacterium
ATGCGCGCCAAGCGCCGACGACATGCTACCCACGATTCGCTCGCGAGTTCGTCGAGTGATGCTCAAGGTGCCATCGGTTGCCGATGTTGCAGCGCTGCTCACCAATAAATTCGGCATCGAGCCAGAGCTTGCCACGGCGAGCGCGGCCCAGGCGCAATCGCACGTTGGTATGGCCAGAAGACTGGCAACAAATGGTGAAGCCCGAGAACGTCGACTGCGCTCGCTAAAAGTTGCCGGCAACATTGTTTCAATACCCGACGCAATGCGAGCATCGGCTGCGTGGCTCGACATAGCCAAACGTGATGCAGACCAGCTCACCACCGAGCGCGACGAATTCGAACGCATCGAGTTATTAGAGCGCATGGGTTTCTCGAGCGACCAGGCGTTGACGCCGGCTGCAAGGTCGCAATTGAAAAAGCTTGAAGAGGCTCAAAAGCGCCGCGCAACAAGATCATTGCGCGATGGCATCGATCGAATTTTGATTGACCTGCTGGGCATGTTTCGCGATGTAATCAGTTTGCAGCTCAGCAGCAATTCGCCTTTGACCAACGAAGACCTTAGGCCTGGGCTAACCATGCTGGCCGGTGAGTTCACCCAAGCCCAGGTTTTGCACATCTGCGATTTAATCGACAAAAGTCGCCAGCGAATCAACGATAATGTTCGCGACAGTTTTGTTTTGCAAGCACTAGCTATCTCGATGCGCAGAAAGGCGGTGCGCCGATGAAAATCGCTGCACTCAAAATATTTACGACTTTAGCCCTAGCCGGCATAACCCTCTCTGGTTGCTCAATCACTCAAGCATCACCGACACCCAGCGCATCAACGCAAAAGGCTGCGGTGAGTGCCGACCTAAAACCTTTCTATAACCAAACTGTCAAGTGGTCTGACTGTGGCAAAACAGGCACTCGCTGTGGCACCTTCAAAGTGCCCATGGATTGGGCAAACCCTAAAACGGCGAGCATCAATATCGCCGTGGCAGTGCATCCTGGGTCTGACCCGCAAAATGACCCCTATTTGTTGATGAACCCAGGCGGCCCAGGTGGCAGTGGTCGCGACTGGATCACCGACTATATCGACCAGTTGGGCACGGCTAAATTGCGCGCGGCCTATAACATCGTGGGTTTCGACCCGCGCGGCGTCGGTCACTCTTCGGCCGTTAAGTGCCTCGATGCTAAGGCGATGGATTCATATCTTTATGACGTTTCGCCTTACCCAAATGGTTCGGCTAAAGATGTTGCCTATAGTCAGAGCAAGGCCGACGCGTTTGCCGCTGCCTGCAACAAGAACACTGGGCCGCTGCTTGGTTTTCTTGACACTGTCTCGGCTTCGCGCGACATGGATGTAATTAGGGCAGTGCTTGGCCAATCAAAACTCAACTATTTGGGTTATAGCTATGGCAGCTTTTTGGGCACAACCTATGCCGCGCTCTACCCAAACAACGTTGGTCGGTTTGTGCTCGATGGCGCTATCGATCCGAGCATCACTCCTGAGCAAGATTCGGTCAATCAGCTAATTGGCTTTGATAGTGCCCTGCGTGCTTATCTTGCCGACTGTTTGACTGGTGCTAAATCTAGTTCGTGCCCGTTTAGCGGCAGCGTCGATCAGGCCATGTTGCAAGTCAAGGCGTTTTTGGGTTCACTCGATAAGAAACCTTTGCCTACCGATGATTCACGCATGTTGAATGTTGGTGTTGCAATCACAGGCATGATCACTCCGTTGTATTCGAAAAGCGAGTGGACTTATCTGACTCAAGCGTTCGACCAGGCGTTCAACAACAAGCGTGGGCAGATCTTTATGGCGCTCGCCGATTATTACAACTCGCGCACCAACGGCAAATACACTTCGAACGAGACCGAGGCCTTCAGTGCCATTAACTGTCTCGACAGTCGCGAATCAAGCAAGCAGGCCGACATGCTCGCTCAAAATAAACTCACCGCAAAAGCCAGCGTTGTGTTCGGCCCTTATTGGATCTTCGGCGGCATAACTTGTGCGCACTGGCCTTACCCGCTGGCTAAACGCCCAGCGAGTTACACAGTGGCAAGCCAGCCGACAATCATGGTGGTTGGCACAACCAACGACCCAGCGACACCGTTCAAGCAGGCCCAAAACCTTGCGCACAACATTTTGGCGCACGGCTGGTTGCTGACCTATAAAGGTGAAGGTCACACTGCCTATGGTTCTGCTGGTTCAAATTGTGTCGACAACACAGTCGATGACTTTTTGCTGAACGGCAAGTTGGCCGCTACCGAGAAAACCTGCACAAAATAAGTGACTAACAATCGCCTGCAAGAATTCTTTTCGCTTCGCTTTCGCGCTCTGCTGTCTAACGAACCTAGTGGCACTCCGCCTTGGCTCGACGTGATCGCGCAGGGTGACACCGGCGGGCTGTTTTTGCCCACCGATGCCCCCTGGGTTGTGCACCGAGATTTTGGCACTCTCGTTGGTGGCATCCGTGCGCTCTTGGTGCAGGCGATGCATCCTGGCACTCTTGCCGGTGTCGCGAACCACTCTAGATATCAGCAAGATGCTCTCGGTCGTTTGGCTGGCACAATTCGTTGGCTCACCGTAACAACTTTTGGCTCGCATGCCGCTGCTGCCGGCGAGGCCTATCGCGTCAACCGGTTGCACGACCGCGTCACCGGCGTCTATCAAACAAATGCCGGCGAGCCGAAGGGTTATCGAGCTGCCGACAAAGACTTGCTGCTCTGGGTGCACATCGCATTCACCGAGAGTTTTCTAACTTGCCATCAGCTTTATGCAAAGCGGGCGATACCAGGTGGGGCAGATGCCTATGTTTCACAGTGGGCCAGATCGGTCACAGCTCTTGGGCTAGCCGAATGCCCACGCGACAAGGTTGAACTCGCCGCGGCAATCGAACGCTTTGCCGCCGAAGGCCAACTGCGCGATGATGACACCACTCGCGATGTGATCAAGTTCATCAAAAAGCCGGGGCTGCCTTGGTGGGCGAAGTCGTCTTATCGATTGCTGTTCGCAGCTGCCGTAGTCAGCCTCAACCCAATCGAGCGCAAACTGCTTGGGCTGCGCAGTGCACCCCGCTGGTTGATCGTGCC
>CAINTU010000005.1 GCA_903853515.1 uncultured Micrococcales bacterium
CGAAACAGTTTTGACCGAGGTTTGCTTTGACTAGTTGGTTCAGGGCGGTAATCGATCGCGCCGGATTCGCCCAGGTGAAAACCTCGGCTGCGCTGCTCGCGCTTGGCGGCCTCGCGGTTTTGGTGCAAATAGTGATTTATAGCCTCAGCGGCGTCGCATTGTTGGGCTCTTGTCTTGCGCTATTGGCTATCGCCTTCGCAATCGAGTGGCTGATTTCGGCTGGCGAGAAGCGCGATCACCTCATCAATCACGATTGGCCGCGCATTATTGATGCTGTCTATGCTCTCACGTGGTCTGGCACCGAATTGGGCGATGCTCTGTTAGCGGCTGGCGCTCTTTGCCACGAACCCGTTCGCAGCGCCATTGCCCAGTTTGGTGAGCGCTACGATTCGGGTGCCTCATTTGACCAAGCTCTTGATTCACTAAAACTGCAGTTAGCTAGTCGCACCGCAGATAGATTCATCGAAATCACCAGATTGGCGCACTCTTTAGGTGGCCATGGATTCCTCTTGGCACTAAAACTTCAGGCAGGTGCTTTGCGTCGCGAGCTTGCCACCATTGCCGAGCTTGAAGCCAAATCGTCTTGGGTTTTGGGCACAGCAAAGCTTGCGATCGCCGCACCTTGGCTAATTTTGCTTTTGCTTGGCACTCAACCGGGCATGATTGCTGCCTTCAATTCAACAGGTGGTGTGCTGGTGCTTGTCGTTGGTCTAAGTTTCAGCATCTTTGCCTTTTGGCTTATTCGTGTGCTCGGTCGCTTTCAATACGGCACAAGAACTTTGGCGGTGGTTTAGTTGGCAGCAATAGCCGTGCAGTTTCGCCCCGAATTCAAAATAGTGACGAAACCGAATGCAAATAAGAAAAAGCTGGCGGTGTTGTTCGAGCTTCCTGATTTTGTTGCGCTTTTGTGGTTTGCAACGCTCGCCGGCGCATCGCTTGAGCAAGCGCTTCGTGCAACCACCGCGATTTCTAGTGGAATCGTTGCAAGCGATTTTGCTAAGGCTCTTGGCCAGGTCGACCTCGGTTCAACTCTTGGTGAAGAACTCTCAGAGCTCGCAGCTAAAAATTCTTCTTTTGCTGTTCAAGAACTTGCCAGCAAACTCGCCTTTGCATTGTCGCATGGGGCATCTCTGGCCGACGCTCTCAACGATTTCAGCGAGAGCACCCAACAGGCCGTCAGGGCAGAGCTTCTTGCCCAAGCCGGCAAGAACGAAACAAAAATGTTGATTCCACTCGTCTTTCTGATTTTGCCGATCACAGTGCTGTTCGTCTGTTTTCCAATCATGTCTCTTGTGCAATCAACACTGCTTTGAACCGCCCGAAACCGAATAACAACAAAACGAAAGTGAAACCGATGAATTCAAAAATCACAAAGACCCTTGCCGACGATCAAGGCGATGTGCCTGGTTGGGTGCTTATCACCCTCATGACCGCAGGTCTCACAGTGTTGCTGTGGGGCGTAGCAGGCCCGGCCCTCAAAACAATGTTTGGCAACGCGGTTAACAAAGTCGTTGCAATCTGATCGCGGCTCTGCGGTGCTGTCTTTTTTGTTGAACAGCCTGCTGCTTTCTGTGCTGCTTGTGATGACCCTGCCAGCACTTGGGGTTGGTCAGGCAACTATCGTGCTTGACGACATCGCCGCGAACGCCGCATCGGTCGGTGCGCTCGCCGACAACTCGAGCACCGATGCAGCTACTCAGGCCGCTCGTCAGCTGTTGGGGCAGCAGCTTGCGCAAGTGTCTGCCAGCCAGTTAGGCGCGGATACGCAGTGCACGCTAGGTGTTCAGATTGCCAAGACGATTCAAGTCGGCTCGATTTCTAACAGCTTCAACCTGCTTGGCGAGGGGTGGGCGGTTTGCGAGAACCCAACTGCATTCGTCAACTAGGTAATGATGACCACGGATACGCGCTCATCGAATCCTTGCTCTTCGCCGCCTCGGCCTTTGTGGCAATCACAATGCTGGCCTTGCCTATTTTTGTTCAAGAGCGAAAGTTGTTAGCTCTAAACCAGTTGGCTTTCGCACTCTCGCGAAGTTTTGATCAAGAACCCGCGCCTGTCGACCCGCAGCAACTGATCGAGCGATTGAAGTCATCAACGGTTATTTCAAGTGACTCGCTTGTTGTCACTTTAAAGTGTGTGCCGACCGATTGTTCGGTTCCACTGGCCAGGCAGTTTTTCAGACTGGTCGACGGCAATTTGTTGGCCACAAGTTTTGCGGTCAATGATTAGGCGAAAGCGCACGCGAATTTCGACCGACAGTGGTTCGAGTTTTGCCATCGTAATCATGCTGACCGCTTTTGTGTTGGCAACAGCTGCGCTTTTAATCGATGCATCTCAAGAATACGTTTTTCAGCAAAAGTTAGGCTCGCTCACTAAACAGATCGCCTTGACCACAAAATCGATTACAAATGCAACTGTGCCAGGCGCAGTCCAGCCAGGTGCAACGAGATTGCTGACCGATACGGCAACCAATCTTTTGGCAGAGTTCGAAGGCAAAAGCCCGAGCGGTGCGCAGGTTCTATCAGCCACCATGAATGATGGTCAGACACTCGATTTAGTTTTGTGCGCAACTTTTGATGCGCCGTTCAAAATGATTTTTGTTCCGCCTGTGCAAATTTGCGAAGAGGCTAGAGCTCGCTAAGACTTTCGATGCTCAATCAATTCAGGAATGTATTTGGCAAACAATCCTGCGCCGACTAAACCGAGCACACCAAAACTTGCCATCGCAGCACCAAGACCCACGGCAGTTGTCAAACTCGATAACACCCAAGGCGTTGCAGCAAGACCGGTGTCGACCACCAGTCGGTAACTCGCCAAGAATTCGTTGCGCGCATGGGCCGGTGCAAGATCTGCCCCAAGAGTCAAAACAATTCCACTGCCTAGGCCATTTGCCAAAGCCATCGCAAGGGCCACCCATAAGAACCCGTTGGCATCGACAGCCAGAAACACCAGCATGTGGGTTAGCCCTAAACCGATTGATGTGGGTATCGCAGCCCAGCGTCTGCCAAAACGATCCATAATCTGGCCACTTGTATAAAACAACGCGAAATCTAAAATTCCAGCAAACCCGATATACAAAGCTGTTTGTTCGTTTGGCATGGCGATGGCAATTGCCCACAGCGGCAGGCCAATATTGCGGGTGGTGCGAAGTGCACCCAAAATCGCTGACCCTACGCCAATCGTCGAAAGCGCACGTCGCTCCTTTTTGGCAATAGCCAAGATGCCGCGAAGGCTGGCTGATTTCTTAGCCGGCGCCTCATCGGTCTTGGCTATCAAAAGCACCGCTGTCGACGCGGCGATAAAAATTCCTGCCAGCAAGAAAACCGGCTTCACCCCTGACACAAAAATTACCCAAGAGCTTAG
>CAINTU010000006.1 GCA_903853515.1 uncultured Micrococcales bacterium
AGGTCATAAAGCCATTCGATGTCTTCGTCGCTGGCTTTGATGATGTCGCTGAAGGCATTGACACGCTCAACACGAGTGCGCTCGATGAGCCGATCAAAACCGAGTGCAGCGCGAATGTTGATGTCGTGGCTGATGGTGACCTTATCGGCCAGAGCCTTCGCCCAAGCTTCGATCACCAAATTGCCAGGAGCCATCGCCATTGTGAGGCAACCAAAATGAATGGTAGATGCACCAAGCGCCTCGATGTCGCTGGCGGTAGGCAGTTCGGCGGTGGTCCAACCCCAGTCAGCCGTGCCATTGGTATAAAAGTTATAGGTTGGCTTGCCGCTGTCATCGACGCTCACAACAGCAAGAGTGGTTGGCTCGTCGGTGGCGATTGCCTTGTCTAGACCGACGTTGTTGCTCGAAAGTCTTGCGCGAATAATGCCGCCAAAACGGTCGCTCGATAGGCGCGCCAAAAACTGGTGTGGTGTGCCGCGACGGGCTAAAGCGAGCGCAACGTTGGCATTCGCGCCGCCGACTACGGCTTGAAATTGTCCGACAGTTTCGCGCGACTCAATCAAGTCGATCAGGGCTTCGCCAATCACAAGAATCATGTGCCAAGTTTATCTAGGCTTGAGCGCATGAAGTTTTTTGCCAGTGGCCTGCTCTTTGATAACGACGGAGTGCTCGTCGATTCGCACGCAGCTGCAAAAGCCGCCTGGGATTCTTGGGCACTCGAATTCTCGCCTGGCTATGACCTCGATAAGGCAAATAACGCTGGCCGTCGGGCTGAAGACATGGTTCGCGAGCTGGTTGCGGCTGAAGTTTTTGCCGTCGCAAACGATCGCATCAACGCCCTCGAGCAGGCGAGTGCGCACTTGACTGTGGCTTTGGGCGGTGCGCGAGAACTCTTGGCTTCGTTGCCGAATGGGCTCTGGACTGTCTGCACCAGCGCGAATGCAAACCTTGGTCGGGCTAGATTGTTGGCTGCCGGGTTGCCAGTGCCAAATCAACTAGTAACCGGCGATGACGTTGCGCGCGGCAAACCCCACCCAGACCCCTATTTGTTGGGTGCCTCACGCCTTGGCTTTGACCCCGCCGATTGCGTGGTTTTCGAAGACGCAATAGCTGGGGTTCAGGCAGCCGAGGCTGCGGGCGTTGGGTTGATTATTGGTGTCAGTTCGCGCGCGCTGGCAAGCGCTGCCGACATCGTTGTGCGCGACCTTGCGGGAATAACCTTTGACGGTGACGAGTTGGTTATTCCAGATTCGATTCGACTGCGATAAAGAGGTGTGAGATGAGCCTGCCAGCAATAACCGTTTATGGTGCCCAATGGTGTTCAGATTGTCGACGCAGTGAACGCTTGCTTGACACCCTCGGCGTTGACTATCTCAAAAAAGATGTTGAAGAGTCAGCAGAATTCACCGAAGAAGCCAGAGCAATCAGCGGTCGCACAAACATTCCGGTGATTTTGTTTGCCGATGGCGTGCACCTGGTTGAACCAAGCGATGCACTTTTGCACGCTGAACTAAGCATCCGTGGGCTGATCACACAAAAATAATTAATCGCGCAAAAATAATCTGCGATAACTTTCTCTAGGCAAAATTGCCCCTGCGGGCTAAACTTGTGTTGTTACTAAAAAGTAACAGTAGTCGTTTGCATTGCATCACTTTTGATCTGTCTTTAGGCAGCAATAACATGCAACAGTCTTCCTATTTGTGAGAATCTGCCGTTTTGCAGATGTTCCTCTCGTGTGTGTGTCAGCGCAGTTCGACTAATCCATTGGTCGGTGCGCTACTCCCGCAAAGGCCACACACATATAAAGGAATAAACTCATGCCAAAATTTGGCACTAACTCAGGCGCGCCTAAGGGCGCCCCAAAAGCACACCGTAAAGGTTCAGCTAGCGCTGCACCAAAGACTCGCGAAGATGGCCGCGGTGGCCGTGCGCCTCAGCGCGAATTCGACGCATCAGCCCGCAAGCCACGTCACAGTGCTGCTGGCGGCGCCCGTCGTGATGACAGGGATTCAAGACCAGCCCGCGACTCGGGTGCACCGCGCGAAGAGCGCGCACCTCGCGAAGCTCGTGATGCTCGCCCTGATTGGGCACCTAAGCGTGCCGGCGGTTTCGCTGGCCGCGCTGCCCGTGGCGAGCGCGACGCAAGACCTGCTCGTGATGACCGCGCACCGCGCCGTGACTTTGGTGACCGTGATGCCCGCCCAGCCCGTGACTTTGGTGCTCGTGATGATCGTGCCCCTCGTCGTGATTTTGGCGACCGTGATTCACGCCCGGCTCGTGATTTTGGATCGCGCGATGACAGACCTGCTCGTGACGACCGCGCACCGCGCCGTGACTTTGGTGACCGCGACCGTCTAGGCGATCGTTCACGCGATGACCGCGCACCGCGCCGCGACTTTGGCGATCGTGACTCACGCCCAGCTCGCGATTTTGGTTCACGCGATGACCGTGGCCCGCGCCGCGATTTTGGCGACCGCAACCCTCGTCGTGACGACCGCGTTGCTCGCGACGATTCGCGTCAGCGCAGTTTTGACGATGCACGCGGCAAGACCCCAAACAAGAAGGCTTTCTTCGAAGACAAGGTTCTAGACCGTCTGCAACCAATCGAGCAGGGTGAAGCAATCATCGAAACAACTTTCGAAGCGATGGGTTTGCACCCTCGTCTAGTCGAAGCGTTGGCAAAGATGGGTGCAGAGACCCCTTTTCCGATTCAGCAGGCAACGATTCCGGCAGCAATGGCTGGCCGCGATGTTTTGGGTCGAGGCAAAACCGGTTCGGGTAAAACCATCGCGTTTAGCTTGCCAATCATCGCCAAGCTAGTTGCCGCAGGTTCACAGCCGCGCAAACCAAACAAGCCTCGCGCTTTGGTGCTCGCACCAACTCGCGAACTTGCCGACCAGATCGACCGCACTCTAAGCCAGTTGGCAAAGAGCGTTGGCTTCTATACCGCATGTGTTTATGGTGGAGTGCCACAGCGACGTCAAGAAATCGTGATGCAGCGCGGCGTAGATATTCTTGTGGCGACCCCAGGTCGCCTAGAAGACCTAATCGCACAGCGCGTGATTGACCTAAGCGAGGTCGAGACTTTGGTCATCGACGAAGCTGACCACATGTGTGATCTTGGATTCATCGAAGGTGTCAAGCGCATTACAGCTGCGACCGGCGACAGCCAGAAGCTTTTGTTTAGCGCAACCCTCGACCGCGAGATCGATGCACTTGTGCGTCAGTTCTTGCCGAACCCATACATCTATGAAGTGCCAAATGAGACCCAGGATGAGTCGACAATCGTGCACCGAGTTATGTTCGTTGAGCAAGACGACCGCAGCCGAGTGCTGTTGCGTCTAACTCAGGGTGAGGGCAAGACTTTGATCTTCACTCGCACCAAGATGACCGCTGAGCGTTTGAGCGAATCGTTGACCAGCGCTGGTGTGCCAGCTGCTCGTCTGCACGGTGACCTAAACCAATCGCAGCGTAACCGCAACCTGCAGCGCTTCATGTCTGGTGGCGTGCGTGTTCTTGTGGCCACCGATGTTGCAGCTCGCGGTATTCACGTTGACGACATTACTTTGGTGATTCAGGTGGATCCACCTGAGGAATACAAGACCTACCTGCACCGTTCAGGCCGCACCGGCCGCGCGGGCAAGGAGGGAACTGTTATCACGCTGATTCCTCGCAACCGTCGCCGCAAGGTCGAAGATCTGTTGCACCGTGCTGAGCGCGAAGCAATTTATACCGATGTTCGCCCAGACAGCGCAATTCTTGCTGAAATCGCTGGCCCAATCGCCGAGGCACCGCTGCCAGAGGCGCTTGACTTTGGCGATAGCCGTGGCGGTTCACGTTCGGGTGGTCGCGACAGCGGCCGTTCGGGTGGTGGCCGCGGTGGCTATGGCCGTGACCGTGATCGCGATGACCGCGGTGGTTCACGTGGTGGTTCACGCGGCGGCAGCCGTGGTGGCTATGGCGGCTCGCGCGATTCTCGCAGCGATCGCCCAGCCCGCGCACGCTAAATCTCGTTACCAAATCAAGAAGCCGTCAGCCCATCTGGGCTGGCGGTTTCTTTTTGTGCTTGGCAGGTTGGCTAGTCTTGTGCCATGCCTCGAGTTGCTAAATCAAAGAACGGTCACGCACCAAAAGTGTGTGAGCGCTTTTGCAAGGGCTGCGTCTATGACCCCAAGTTGCGCTCAGGTGAAAACGCTTGCCCGTTCACAACTTTGTATTGGGATTTTCTAGATCGACACAAAGACGAATTCGTGAAGAATCACCGCATGGCCCAACAGGTGCACGGCCTAAAACGGCTCAGCGATTTGCCAGAGCTGAAGGCGCGTGCACAAGTTGTGCTCGATGGTTTATCGGCCGGCACTATTTAGCCCAGCTATTTGACCAACAAGAACTTGCCGGTCTCACCGAAATGCTCAAGTCGCAGCTTGGTGCGACGCAAAAACTCTGGCAAAAACTCTCTGATCTCGGCCGAGGTTGCCTCGAGCACAACCCCAACCAAAAGCACCATTCGACCCAAAATCAAGAGCTCGTAATCTTGCTCAGAAATCTGCGGCAGTTCGGCAATAGAGGCGAACCCTGCTTTCAGATGCTTCTCGGCTTCGAAGTCTTCACGAATGTAATAGCTGCTGATCGCCAAGTCTTGAATCGGCAAGCCAATACCAGCATCGTCAAAATCAATAATCGCGAGTTTCTTTTCGGTTTGAATCACATTGCCGAAATGCAAATCCGCATGGATTGCCTGAAGCGGCGCCTGGCCGTTATCGGCGGTTGATAGTCGTGCATAAACTGCATCTGCCTGTTTCAACGCAGCCAACAACTCGCCATAAAGCTTGTCGTCGAGTTGTTGCGGTTGACCGGCGCGCAAAAAATCGCTCGCGTTCATCATGGTGTTGTTGATCTTTGGCAAAAACGCGTCGCCCGCAAAACTTAAACCGCGAGCCAACTCTTGCAAGCGCGCCATGTTTTGGCCGAGCTCAAAAAGTTGGGCGGCAGTTGGTTCGTCTTCGATTTCGTCGCCGGCTATCCACTCGAAAATAACGGCAACAAAATTGCGCTCTAATTCCGCAAAAAATACCTTGGTGAAAAGCTGACCATCAAGCGTTCGCAGCGGCTTTGACGCCAAAATCTGCTCTTGCTCGGCAAGCGCCTCGAGCCACTGCATTTCAGCCGCAACCTCGGGCTCAGATTTGCCGGCAGCAATATTGATGCGCAGTGCGAACTCACGGCCAGCGACGCTGGTCACCTTGAATGAAGAGTTGTAGCCGTGATTGACGTTTTCGATTGCGCGAGCCTCGATGCCATACTGCTTCAAAACCCCTGGGATTACCTGCTCGAGCGCAAAAATCTGGTCGGCCTCAGCTAGCTCGGTGTAATGCATGCCATGAGTTTAGTTTGGCCGTGAAATTTGCCGACCCATTAAACGCAGAAGCCGCCAAGCTTGATCAATGCTGGCGGCCGCTGTTTGAAGCTGTGACCCCCCCAACTACCAAATGAGAGCCCCAGAGCTCGTATCATCGGGGAGGAACGTTTAAAGAAAAATTACCTTAACAATTTGCTTTGGTCAAGTATGTTGAAAACTTTCTCTTGATTGCTAAAGAGCGCGCCATCATTAACTGAATTCCCAGGTTGAATCAGTGATTAGGCGAAATTGAGCTCAAACAATCTCTATTTGTTCATCGATGAGTCAGGCAACTTTGACTTCTCGCAAAACGGAACTAGGCATTTGGTGATGTCAGTTTTTATAACCAGAAGACCCGATTCATCTTCTTACCGGTTGGCAAAGCTGAAGTATTCAATGCTGGCGCAAGGCACTAACATTGCAAATTTTCATGCCTCGTTTGACCAGCAGGCAGTTCGCAATTCGGTCTTCAGAGAATTAGCAAATTTGCATAATGCCGAGGCCCATAGCTTCTGGCTATCGAAAAGCGATTCACGCCTTAGCGCACCAGACACGCCTTTGATTTACGGGCTTCTTGCAGAGGCGATATCTGCTCACCTAGTCAGTTCGTTGGATTACCTAAAGATGTCGAGCCTGGTTCTAGTCTTCGACAAGGCACTTCACATCAGAGACGAGAAGGCCGTAAGAGCAAAGCTCAAGCCTCAACTTTTGAGAACAAAGATTCCTTTTCACATCTATTTTCATAACGTCAGCAAAGACTTCAACGGCCAAGTGGCCGACTACATTGCCTGGGCGCACTATGTAGCTTTAGAAAGGCAAGAATTTAGACCCAGGGATGCGCTACCGAGTAACCTTGCAGTCGCCACCAACCTCCTTGATGCAGTTATGGGGCTTGCGCCGAGCAACCCCCAGCCGATAAACTAAGAGCAGCCAAAGATCGCCGGTTTCGGCATGGGCATCCTAGTTTTGAAAAATTCGAAGATCAGCCTGTGACGACGAAGGTCCGCAAATAAGCGGCATCCAGCGCAGGTGAACTGAATTTGAATGCGACTCGTCGTGCCAAGCTCTGGTCATTTGCGCCAGAGCTTTTTTATTTGCCCAGATCATCGGGCTACCGGCATAGATAAAAGGAGCGCCATGGCGAACAAGGAAGCCACAGTTGCCGAGCTAACTGAGAAATTCAGTAACTCGAGTGCTGTTCTGCTAACCGAGTACCGCGGACTCACTGTGGAGCAGCTTAAAACCCTGCGCCGTTCAATCAGCGAGAACGCAACATACGCCGTAGCAAAAAACACTCTGCTAACCATCGCAGCTAAGAACGCAAACGTGACCGCATTTGACGGTCAGTTGGTTGGTCCTAGCGCTGTGGCATTCGTACACGGTGACGTTGTCTCTGTTGCGAAAGCATTGCGTGATTTTGCTAAGGCAAATCCTCTGTTGGTTGTGAAGGGCGGTTTCTTCGACGGAGCCGCACTAACTGCCGCCGAGGTGAACAAGCTCGCCGATCTCGAGACCCGCGAAGTGCTGTTGGCAAAGGCCGCCAGCGTATTCAAGGCCTCACTATTCGGCGCGGCATATCTGTTCCAAGCACCACTTGCTCAGGCCGCTCGCGCTGTCGATGCATTGCGTCAAAAGCAAGAGCAAAACGCCTAATCAACTGCACCAAAACTTTTAATAACAAGGAGAAAATCACATGGCAAAGCTGACTACTGACCAGCTAATCGAAGCCTTCAAAGAGCTTTCACTTATCGAACTCAGCGAGTTCGTAAAGAAGTTCGAAGAGGTCTTCGAAGTTACCGCTGCTGCACCTGTTGCAGTTGCTGCTGCACCTGCTGCTGCTGCTGAAGCCGCTGAAGAGAAGGACTCGTTCGACGTTGTTCTTGAATCAGCTGGCGACCAGAAGATCCAGGTCATCAAAGAGGTTCGCGCACTAACCAACCTAGGTCTTGGCGAAGCTAAGGCTCTAGTTGACGGTGCACCTGCAACCGTTCTAGAAGGCGCTAACAAAGACGCCGCTGAGAAGGCAAAGGCCGCTCTAGAAGCAGCTGGCGCAAAGGTAACCCTAAAGTAACCTTCGTCTCAGACTAAAAGAACCCGCTCTGGCTTCGGCTGGGGCGGGTTCTTTATTTAGGCTTAGAACATGGCTCTGATTGTTTTTGCCCACGGATTAAATAACCGCCGTCCGGCTGACGCTTGGGCGCGAATCGCTGCGACGCAGTTGCGAAGGCAGGGTCACCTCGTTAGCTACCCGCAACTGCCCAACCCAGAGGCACCCGATCGCGATGATTGGGTCGATGTGCTTAGAACCGAGATCGCTCTGCTGCGCGATGTGCGTGGTGGTGACGAAGAGCTAATCCTTGTTGGTCACAGTCTTGGTTGTCTTGCGTTGCTGAATCTTTTTGCCATAAATGCGTTGCTTGATGCACCCGCAGCTCGCACTCTGTTGGTGGCGCCGGCCGACCCTGCCAAGGTAACTGCCGCGCCTAGTTTTGATTTTGACCTTGAGGCTGAGGCAGTGCTCGATGCCGTTGCGCGAAACACTCGAGAACTGCACGTTTTGGGCAGCGATAATGACCCGTGGCAACCTCGTGGCTTGGCGGCAACTTTTGGGCACTTGGCCAGCGCGCCGGCCACGGTGATCGTTGGTGCTGGGCATTTGACTGCGGCCGAAGGTTGGGGGCCGTGGCCTGGTTTGGTCAATTGGGTGAACGACCCGTCTGCCGACATCACAAGTCGTTAGCTAAAACAGCGGGCAACGATTGCTCGCGGGTAGGCTGGATTTATGAGAATTCTGCTTATCGGCGCCGGTGGCGTAGGCGATGCGGTTGCCAAGATTGCCGCAAAACGAAACTTTTATGACGCGATTGTGGTGAGTGACTATGACCAGTCGCGCGCCGATGCAACTATTGCCTGGATCGCCGACAAGCACGGCGAAGAAGTCGCAGCCAGATTCGTCTCGGCAAAGATTGATGCCGGCAATGCGGCCGCGATTGTAGAGTTGGCCAAAGCCCACGACATCACGCACATCGTCAACGCCGTCGAGCCAAAGTTTGTGCCAACAATTTTTTCGGCAGCTTTCACCGCTGGCACGCACTATCTCGATATGGCAATGAGCCTCAGCGAAGCTCACGAGACCGATCCGTTTCACAAGCCGGGCATCAAACTTGGCGATCAGCAGTTTGCGTTGGCCGAGCAATGGCAGCGCGCTGGCAAACTCGCGCTAGTTGGTGTTGGTGTCGAGCCTGGATTGTCGAATGTTTTTGCACGTTACGCTGCCGACCATCTTTTTAGCGAAATTGATGAAATCAGTGTCAAGGATGGCGGCAACCTCGTAGTTACCGACGACGAAGACAACGAGATTTTCGCACCGTCATTCTCGATCTGGACGACCATCGAAGAGTGCCTGAATCCACCAGTGTTGTGGCAGAAAGATAAGGGTTATTACACGACAGCCCCGTTTAGCGAAGCTGAGATTTTCGAGTTTCCTGAAGGCATCGGCATGGTCGAGTGCGTCAACGTTGAACACGAAGAAGTCACCATGTTGCCACGCCACATTGACTGCAACAAGGTCAGTTTTAAATACGGTCTGGGCCAAGAGTTCATCGGCGTTTTGAAGACCCTGCACATGCTTGGGCTTGATCGCACCAAGACCGTGCGCGTGCGTTCACCACAGGGCCCAGTCGACGTTGCACCGCGCGATGTTGTCGCAGCCGTTTTGCCAGACCCCGCAAAGATTGGCCCGCGCATGACTGGCAAAACCTGCGCCGGCGCGCTGGTCACAGGCACCGGCAAAGATGGTGCCCCACGAGCAACTTATCTTTATCACGTAGCCGACAACGCAGACACCATGGCCGCAATTGGTGCGCAGGCCGTGGTCGCACAGACCGCTTTCAACCCGGTGATTGCTCTCGAACTGTTGGCAACCGGAATCTGGCAGGGCGCTGGAGTTCTCGGCCCAGAAGCTTTCGATGCCAAGCCATTTCTTGACCTGATGTCTTCATCAACCGGATACCAAGAGCGTTGGGTCGCGCAAGAGCGCCTGCCGTCGACGCCCCTGCGTCATCCATAATTTGATTTGAACTAGGCGCAAAAAGTAATGGCTGATTACGACGTAGTGGTTGTTGGTTCGGGTTTTGGCGGTTCTATCGCTGCGCTTCGACTGAGCGAAAAGGGCTATCGAGTTTTGGTGCTCGAAGCCGGTGCTCGTTTTGCCGATAACCAATTCGCCAAGTCATCGTGGCAGCTAAAAAAGTTTCTGTTTTTTCCGCGCTTAGGGCTGCTCGGCATTCAGCGCATCGACCTGCTGCGCAACGTGATGGTGATGTCGGGTGCTGGTGTTGGTGGTGGCTCGCTAGTTTATGCCAACACGCTTTATCGGCCGCCAACAAGCTTTTTTAAGACGGGCAATTGGGCTGGCATGTGTGACTGGCAACGCGAGTTAGCACCATATTATGATCAGGCCGAACGAATGCTCGGCGTCGAGACGAACCCGTTCTTTTCGCCAGCTGATAAGGCCTTGCAAGATTCGGCGAACCGACTTGGTTTTGGTGAGAGCTTTAAGATGACCCCGCTTGGCATTCACTTTGGCGTCGCAAACGGGGGCCCTAATGCTGGCCCCGGCAAAAAAGTCGCCGACCCATATTTTGGCGGGGCTGGCCCAGAGCGCACCGGTTGCATTAACTGTGGCGAATGCATGACGGGATGCCGGCATGGCGCCAAAAACACTTTGGTCAAAAACTATCTTTATCTTGCCGAAGCAGCCGGCGCTCAGGTGCGCGAGCTGACTACAGTGACCGACATTGTCGAGCTTGACGGCGCAGGCTTTGCCGTTCACACGCGCGCAACGACTGGGCGGGCACGAGCAAATTTGATCACTGCCGAACAGGTTATTGTTGCGGCCGGGGCTCTTGGCACTGCAAAGCTTTTGCATCGAGTGCGGGCCAATGGCAACCTCGCTGGCATGAGCGAGATGCTCGGCCAACACAGTCGCACCAATAGCGAGAGCTTGCTCGGTGTTGTCGCGCGCGATAAAAAAGTTGACTATAGCAAGGGCTCGGCAATCACTTCATCTGTGTTCCCTAGTGAAGACACCCACATTGAGTCTGTTCGCTATGGCAGAGGCAGTGGATTTATGGGAATCATGCAGAGTGTGATTGCCTCTGGCAAAGCCGGCCAAAACCCAAACATTTGGCGGCTGCTATGGGCGACCATAACCAACCTGCACAGATTGCCAAGTTTTTATAATCTGCGCACCTGGCCAGAGCGCACACTGATTTTGCTAGTTATGCAATCACGCGATAACTCGCTAACAACTTTTGGCAAGCGATCAATCTTTGGTCGCAAGATATCTTCGAAGCAAGGCTATGGCGAAGAGAATCCGGCCTGGGTTAGGGCAGGGCACGAAATGGCTCGCGATTTAGCTGCGCACAACAACGGCACAGCTGGTGCGGTGATCACCGAACCCTTCGGCATTCCGATGACAGCACACTTTTTAGGCGGTGCAGTGATTGGTGCCGATGCAGCGCACGGCGTGGTTGACGGCTATCTGCGCGCATTCGGCGTGCCCGGCTTGCACATCTTTGACGGCGCCGCCCTGTCGGCGAATCCTGGGGTAAACCCGTCACTGAGCATCGCGGCTCAAGCCGAATGGGCGGCTGCGCACTGGCCAAACCGAGGCGAGAGTGACACTAGGCCACAACTTGGTGCGGCCTTTGCCATCGTGCCGCCGGTTGCACCGCGCACACCTGCGGTGCCGTCGCACGCGACTGGCGCCTTGCGGCTGAATGTGCAAATCGTCTAGCTAGCGGGCGCGGCTAGAGCGTTTCTGTTAAAGCGCTTTGGCAAGCGCACTAATCCTTGCGCAATTGCGGCGCCGAGCAGAATCACTAGCCCGCCGATTGGTTCGTTTATCGAAAGTTTCTCGTGCAATACCAGCACACCGAGGGTTACTGCCACGAGCGGCACAACTAGTGTCACAGAGCTAGCGACAGCACTGCCAACTTGCTTCAGCAGCGGGTAATAGAAAAGATAGGCAAGCCCAGAGCCGAGCATTCCAAGTGACAGCACTGCGGTGACCACAGTGCCTTCGACCGGCCCGATAGTTAGTGGGCCACTGAAATAGAACGGGCTTAGCAAAACTGCCGCGGCCGACATTTGAGCAAAGGCTGCGACTTCGATATCGTGCCCACGGGGTTCAACATATTTGCGAATGAATGGGCCGCCGATGCCATAGAGCAACGCCGCAATTGCCACCGCAACTACACCCACGACGCTTGTTGCGGCAAAGCCATCCCAGATGCCCATTAGAGTAAGCACCCCAACTATGCCAACACCCAAGCCGGCGAGCTGGCGAGCCGAAACTTTTTCACCTCGAAAAACAAAAAGCACCGCAAACACGGTGGCTACGGGAGTAAAGGCATTCATCATTCCGGCAAAGGCCGAAGTGACATAGTGCTCTGCATAGGCAAATAGGGCGAACGGTATCGCAACGTTGAAGCCACCCAAAAACATCGAATAGCCGATCATTTTGTAATCTCGTCGCATGTCGATGCGTTTCACCAAGATCACAATCAGCAGAGTGATTGCCCCGATAAAGGTTCGCCAAAAGGCGAGCCCAATCGGGTTCAGGGCAGGGTTTGCTAGGCGAATAAAGAAAAATGAACTGCCCCAGATAAGGCCAGCGCCTAGGTAGTTGATTACCCAGCTGCGACTCTGCTGTTTTGGCACTTGCCTAGCCTAGCCGCTGATAGTTTAGGCACGTGCTCACTCGCTTTATCAAAGTTGAAAGAAATGCTGCGGCATTAATTCTTTTGGCTGCACTCGCTGGGCTCGTAGTCGCGAACTTTGGCAATACTTTTGGCCTCACCAACTTAGCGGACCACCTCGGCATCGGCTCAGATGCCCGAACCATTTTGATCAGCCCATTCTTTCTATTGGTGGGCATCGAGCTTCGTCGCGAATTCAGTGGCAATGCATCGGTTGCTAGAGCACTTGCCGTGCCAGCACTAGCGGCTATCTTTGGCGTTATAGTGCCTGCAACGTTGTTTATCGCAATCACCTGGGGCAGTGCGTTGCCGCTAGCTGCAAGCCTCACCCCGGTGGCCACCGATATAACTTTTAGTCTTGCTGTATTTTCGCTCATCGGCCGGTCGATGCCAAGTGGCAGCCGAACCTTTTTGCTTTCGTTCGCTGTAATCGACGATCTAATCGCAATCGCGCTCATCAGCATTCTGTTGGCGAGTCGAGCGAATGCACTCAGTTTGCTAAGTGTCGCAGCGGTAGCCGCCGGCCTAACACTCAGCCCAAAACTCGGTGCCAAAATCGAATCGCCACTGCACACCGTTGTTGCCTTCGCAGTTTTGCCAACCTTCGCGTTTTTGACTCTCGCAATCAAACTTGACGCAACAGCCACCGCAATGGTGTTCACCTCGGCGCTCGGGCTCGGCATTTTGGCAAGGGTTGCCGGCAAAGTCATCGGCATCAGCTTTGGCGCATGGCTTGGCGCAAAGCTAGCGAAGCCAACCGACCTGTTGACCAAAAGCGACTATCTGCGCTTATCTACTCTCGGCGGAATCGGCTTCACCGTCGCGTTCATGATCGCGAACATTGCTTTCGCCGCTGACCCGCAGCAGCTTCAAGTGGCCACACTCGCCACGCTGTTCGCAGCACTTTTGGCCACCTGCCTAGCCGCCCTCGCCCTGCGCAAAAGATAAACTTTTGCTTTAGAAAGGGGCCATATGAACGCATACAATTTGAGTCTTTGGGTCTTGGCAGGCATCTGCTTCGCCACTTGGCTCACCTCGGTCATCACCAAAGAATATTCGTGGGTTGACCGCATCTGGTCGATAATCCCAATTGTTTATACATGGATATTCGCTGCCGGCTCAAACCTTGCCGACCCACGCCTCAACACCATGGCAGTGCTGGTCACTCTTTGGGGCGCACGCCTCACCTTCAACTTTGCGCGAAAAGGTGGTTATGCCCCTGGCGGTGAAGACTATCGCTGGGCGATTTTGCGCAAAAAAATGTCGCCAGCGATCTCTCAACTATTCAACA
>CAINTU010000007.1 GCA_903853515.1 uncultured Micrococcales bacterium
TCAACGCTTCAACCTATTTGGGCACCTAACCGCACTGCAAAACGTAATCGAAGCGCCGGTCGGTGTTGCCGGTGTGCCAAAGGCCGAAGCGATCAAACTAGCCACCGAGCTTTTAAACCAGGTCGGTCTCGGCGACAAGCTTGAGCACTACCCATCCCAGTTATCTGGTGGCCAGCAACAACGTGTGGCAATCGCCAGAGCATTAGCGATGAAGCCAAAACTGATGCTTTTTGATGAGCCAACCTCAGCTTTAGACCCTGAATTGGTCGGTGATGTGCTCGAGGTCATGAAGGGGCTTGCCAAATCGGGCATGACCATGATTGTCGTAACACACGAAATGGGCTTTGCCCGCGAGGTCGCCGACAAAGTAGTCTTTATAGATAACGGTCAAATAATCGAACAGGGTAGCCCTAAAGACGTAATTGATCGCCCACAGCAAGAGCGCACCAAGGCATTCATCAACCGAGTGCTCTAGCTGTTTTTCTAAATTGCAATGACGCAAGCCCACATTGCCAATGCCGTCGCCACTGCGCGGCTAACCAGAAAGAGAAAAATAAATGGCTAACAAAAAATTAGGTGTAGTCGCTATTGCTGCTGCCACCGTTTTGCTTTTTGCCGGTTGTTCATCGTCAAACACT
This sequence comes from uncultured Micrococcales bacterium, assembly GCA_903853515.1. Lineage (GTDB taxonomy): Bacteria > Actinomycetota > Actinomycetes > Actinomycetales > Microbacteriaceae > Rhodoluna. Next base: position 639 of record CAINTU010000007.1, read on the forward strand.
TCGAGCGACCCAGTTTCGGGCGTCAAGGCTGACCCGGCAGCAGCCGCACTTTTGCCAGCTGCCTACCAGGATGCTGGCATCGAGTTTGCCAGCGATATTCCTTGGCAGCCATTCGAATATGTTGAGAACGGCAAGACCACCGGTCTCGACTATGACATCGCTCAGTTGATAGCAGCCAAACTCGGCACCACAGCTAGCTTCAAGAAGCAGTCATTCGACACCATCATCGCTTCGCTGCAGGCTGGCAAGCACGATGCAATTGCCTCAGACCTGAACGACACCAAAGAGCGTCAGGCAAGCCTCGATTTCATCGACTATTACAAGAGCGGTTCGTCGCTGATCGTTCTAGCTGGTAACCCAGACAAGATCACCGACCTTAACAGCCTCTGTGGCAAGACTGTGATTGCCGAAAAGGCAACTTCTCAGGTCGGTTACCTTCAGACTCTTTCGAAGACATGCAGCCTCACTGTGCTTGAACTGCCTGACGCACCTAGCGCAGAAAACGCCTTGCGCGCAGGCAAAGGTGTCGCGTTCATGGTTGACTCGCCGGTTGCCGGTTACACCGCAAAGACCGCTGGCGCAGGCAAGTACTTCGAAGTCGCCGTCGACCCTGCCAACCCTGCCGGCTATGAGCCAGCACTGGTCGGTATCGGTGTTCTAAAAGAGCAGTTCCCTGAATTGCGCGATGCAATTCAGGCTGCCCTTGCCTCAGCATTGAAAGACGGTTCGTATAAGGCCGTTCTAGACAAGTACGGTCTAGGCGCAGGCGCTCTAACCAAAATCACCATCAACGGTGGCAACTAGGTTTAGGCTCTAAAACTAAAAAATTCATAACTTCAAAATAAGTGGGTCGGCCGACAGGTCGGCCCACTTATCTTTTTCTGTGCATAACTAAACCCTTAGATTTCTTAGCCGACGCAAACTTAGGCAATGCAAAAAAAGTCGCTAGCCTTTGGTCTTTCATTCTTGGTTTCGCTCTGTGCGGTTTGGTCAATCGGCAGTCTGTTTATCGAAAGCGCTGGTTCATCAGCCGGGGTCTTGGCGGCCGCTCGAGAAGCGCCGGCCAAACTAACTCGCGTCGGCGTGCTATTGCCACAGGGGTCACTTAGCTTTGCTGCCGACTATGTTCGCGCCGGAGCAGAGCTGGCACTTCGCGATCTAACTGCAGGCACAAAAATTGAACTCGCTTTCGACGGTTACGGCGAGCGGGCGAGCAAGGCGCAAATCGCTGCGGCAATCGACCGTCTGGCGGCACAAAAAGTCAGCGCGATAGTAGGGCTCGCGAATTCGCTCGGCGCGCAAGAGTTGCTAGAGAACGCGGCAGCCAAATACCTGCCGGTGATCGCACTCGGCGCGGCCGAAGACCGACTGAGCATCGCGCCAAGCAGCAAATGGCTATTCAGACTCAGCTCAAGCGTTGATCAAGACATTTCTGCTCTGGCATACGATGCATTAGCCCAACTGCCAGACGAACGGGGCAAAAACTTGGCAGTGCTCGCAAGTGCCGACGCCGAATCAACCCGAGCAGCAGCGTTTCTCAAAATGCAGTTAGGCGCAAACTCAGGCGCCGTGGTTGGGCTATTTGGCCCCAACCAGATCGCGCAGCTTGCAAAAACTCGACCAGACAAAGTCTTTGTGGTGAGCCTAGAAACTTCGCTGGTCATGTTGCCAAAACTTTTTGCCGCCGGGCTCAACGGCAGGCAAATTGAACTCGTGCCAAGCAATCTGGCCGACTACTCATCTCAGCCCTGGGCAGGGGCCATGGCTTTCGCATGCGGGCTTCTGCCAGACCAAAGTGTGTCGCCAGACCTGGCCGACCGGCTCGCCAAGCGCATCGGTTTGCCATCGAGTGGCGCCGCTTTACAAAGTGCGGCACTGGCGCTCGCAGCCAAAGCCTATGACGCGGTCAAACTCGCCGCCACCAGCACGCAGCAAACTAACTGGCAAGCAGGCCAACCACAGGCAGGCCAACCACAGGCTGGTCAACCACAGGCTGGTCAAGCGCTAAGGCTTGCGCTGCTTAGAGCCTCAATGGCCGCATCTGTCGGCCCGAAAGGCAATCAAATCAGCTTCGATGCCAACGGATTTCTCGCCAGCCCTGATTATCAACGGGTCTGCTATGACGGCCAAGGGCGCTACCAAAACGCGGGCAGATACAGCTTGGCCGCAAGCGGGTAGAATTACGCTATCGCGCAGATAGCTAGGGCAAAATGACTGAAAACAACCCATTTGGTTTCGTTGGACTCACTTATGACGACGTGCTGCTTTTGCCTGGCGAATCAGACGTCGTGCCATCGCAGGTCAACACCAAAACCCGCCTGACTCGCAACATAGAGATCAACATTCCGCTGCTGTCATCAGCCATGGATACCGTGACCGAGGCCCGCATGGCAATCGCCATGGCTCGCCAAGGCGGCATTGGCGTTTTGCACCGCAACCTAAGCATCGACAATCAAGCCAGCCAGGTCGATTTGGTGAAGCGCTCAGAAGCCGGAATGATCACCCACCCTGTGACTACGACCCCGCTTACGACACTGCAAGAGGTTGACGAGATTTGTGGTCGTTACCGTGTCAGTGGTTTGCCTGTGATTGACGAAGACGGCCGACTGCTCGGCATCGTCACGAACCGAGACATGCGTTTTGTTAACGAACTTCAGCGACCAACCACTTTGGTGAAAGACGTCATGACGCCGATGCCATTGGTCACTGCACCGGTAGGCGTTAGCGCCGAGGTTGCAATTTCGATTTTTGCCCAACACCGCATCGAGAAGCTGCCGCTGATTGATGCCAACGACAAACTCCGCGGACTCATCACAATCAAAGATTTCGATAAGTCAGAAAAGTATCCGCTAGCCAGCAAAGACAAGGCTGGCCGCCTGCTTGTAGCTGCAGCCGTTGGCGTTGGCCAAGACGCCTGGGAACGCTCAATGGCTCTGGTCGAAGCAGGTGTCGACGTGTTGATTGTTGACACCGCTCACGGCCACAACCGTGCGGTGCTTGACATGATCGCAAAACTTAAATCTGAACCGGTTGCCAAGCACGTCGACATTATTGGCGGCAACGTGGCAACTCGAGAAGGCGCAGCAGCCTTGGTCGCTGCCGGTGCCGACGCGGTCAAGGTGGGTGTTGGCCCAGGTTCGATTTGCACCACTCGAGTTGTCGCCGGTGTTGGTGTGCCTCAGGTCACTGCCGTTTATGAGGCGTCGCTTGCCTGCAAGAGCGCCGGCGTGCCGGTAATTGCCGATGGTGGTTTGCAATATTCCGGCGACATTGGCAAGGCTCTTGTTGCCGGCGCAAACGCCGTGATGCTCGGATCGCTTTTGGCTGGCACCGACGAAGCCCCGGGCGACATTACTTTTGTGAACGGCAAGCAGTTCAAGACCTATCGCGGCATGGGTTCGCTTGGCGCAATGCAGTCTCGCGGTCAAGCAAAGTCATACAGCAAAGACCGCTATTTTCAAGACGATGTTTTGCGCGAAGATAAGTTGGTGCCAGAGGGCATCGAAGGCCGTGTGCCTTACCGTGGTTCTGTCGCTAGCGTCACGCACCAACTGATCGGTGGACTTCGTGCTGCCATGGGCTATGTGGGCGCAGAGACAATCAGCGACCTGCAGGCCAAGGGCAAATTCGTGCGCATCACTGCCGCGGGATTGCGCGAGAGCCACCCGCACGATATTCAGATCACCACCGAAGCCCCGAACTACAACAACCGTTAAGAAAGACCATGAGCGAAATCGAGATCGGTCGCGGCAAACGCGGCAACCGCAGCTGGGCATTTGACGACATTGCGATTGTGCCATCGCGCCGCACGCGCGATCCGCGCGATGTGTCGACCAAATGGTCGATTGATGCATACAACTTTGAGTTACCAGTGTTGGCTGCCCCCATGGATTCTGTGGTTTCACCACAGACCGCAATCGCCATCGGCAAGCTTGGCGGCCTTGGTGTGCTCGATCTTGAAGGCCTATGGACTCGCTATGAAGACCCAACCGCGGCTCTCGACGAAATCGCCAAGTTGCCTGCAGATCAGGCTACGGCTCGCATGCAACAGCTCTATGCAGCGCCGATTCAGCCAGAACTAATCAAGGCCCGCATCAAGCAGATTCGTGCGGCCGGCGTCACAGTTGGCGCAGCGCTTTCACCTCAGCGCACCGCAGAATTCGCCAAGACCGTGATTGCAGCCGGCGTCGACATTTTTGTTATTCGTGGCACAACCGTTTCGGCAGAGCATGTCTCGAAAACCCAAGAGGCCCTGAACCTCAAGCAGTTCATCTATGAACTTGACGTGCCAGTTATCGTTGGTGGCGCAGCAACCTATACCGCGGCCTTGCACCTAATGCGCACAGGAGCAGCCGGCGTGCTGGTTGGCTTCGGCGGCGGCGCGGCATCGACCACGCGCAAGGTGCTCGGCATCCATGCGCCAATGGCCACCGCTGTTGCCGACGTTGCTGGTGCTCGTCGAGATTACATGGATGAGTCTGGCGGCCGCTATGTTCACGTGATAGCCGACGGTGGCCTCGGCACATCGGGCGATATCGTCAAGGCAATTTCTTGTGGCGCAGATGCCGTGATGCTTGGTTCTGTTTTGGCGCGAGCCACAGAAGCACCTGGCCAGGGTTGGCACTGGGGTGCAGAGGCCTATAACCCAGAGTTGCCTCGCGGTGAGCGTGTGCAGGTGGGCACAGTTGGTTCGCTCGAGCAAATTTTGCATGGCCCATCGACTTCGGCTGACGGTCGAAGCAACCTTATTGGCGCACTGCGTCGATCGATGGCGACAACTGGTTATAGCGATCTAAAAGAGTTTCAACGCGTCGATGTCGTCGTCGCACCATATGACGCTTAACTGAAAGCACATAAATGCTGCGTTTAGCTTTAACCGCAAAGTGGATGTCTGGTTTGCTGTTAGCACTTTTGCTTGCAAGCGCATTTGCATTTTTGGGGCAGTGGCAACTTGGCCGCGCGGTTGGCACCGAAACTAAAAAAGTAACCGCAACTGATTTTGTTTCTCTTGAATCGATTGCTAAACCAAACCAGCCATTCGATTTTGCCGAAGTCAGCGAAGTGAGCAAAGTCAGCAAAGTTGGCGATGTCAACAAAAAGACTGTGATGCTTCATCGAGTTCGGGCAGATATCAATCTTTATGAAGCGAAACCCTTTGTTGTCGCCGATCGAATTCAGCTCGATGGGCGAGTTGGCTATTGGTTGGTTCAGCCGGCGCACGTCAAACTGGCTAACGGTTCGCTAGCCCAAATCTTTGTTGCCCGTGGTTGGGCGAAAGACCTGGCTTCAGCCCAGGCAGCTTCGGCCAAGATCGCATCCACGGGGTTCACCGATTGGTTTGGCAACTTTGTTGGCAGGTATCAGCCGGGCGAAGCGCCGATGAAGGCCAATGCCGATGGCACCTTCGCGTCGTTTTCGCCAGCCCAACTGATAAACCTGATTGGCGCCGATGAACCACTGCCAAGCTATTCAGGCTTCTTTGTAATCGATGAGGCCGACGGTTCTGGCGATGCTCAATTGGGCTTAGAAACCATCACGATGGGGGTGCCAGATCTAGGCAATCCAATCAATTGGCTGAGCGCTTTTTATGCCATCGAGTGGACAGTATTCGCGGGCTTTGCTGTGTTCATGTGGTGGCGACTCTTGGCTGACGCTTTTGCAATTTCTAAATCGGGCCTCGAGGCAGAGCACCAACAATGATTACCAAATCAATTGAGGTCAGGGCAGAGGTAGGTCTGCACCTGCGACCTGCCGGTCGAGTGGCAGAGCTAGCAGCAAAATACGCCGCCGAGGCCATAAACATTTTGGTTGGCAAATCTGCTGAGGCGCTCGTGCCGGCCACTTCGGCCCTTCGCATGCTGACACTAAAAATGCATTGTGGCGAAATGCTGGTCGTTCAGGTTGACACGGCAGATCAACACATAGCCGAGGCAATCTTTGCTGCCATCGATCAGGCAATCGCCGAGAACTAATCTGCCATGCCAGCCCCAGAAACCAATTCAACCCTCACCGGTATCGGTGTTGGCGACCAGATAGCCTGGGGCAAGGCTTTCTTGCTTGAGCCAAAACCTCAGCCGGTGCCGACTGCCAAATCTAGTCTTGGGGCCGCGGTTGAGCGCCAGCGCCTGATTGCGGCAATCAAAGAAGTTGCCGACGAGTTGCGCACACTAGCCACTGACACCGATGTGGTTAACGCAGAGATTCTGATAGCCCTCGCAGTGCTTATCGAAGACCAAGCTTTGATTGACTCAGCTGAAGAATATTTGACTGCAGGTTATGACGCGCAAACTGCTGTGCAAAAGGCGATGACTGGCTTTAGTGAACTTTTGGCAGGTGACGCTGTGTTTGCAGAGCGCATAGCCGATTTGCAAGATCTGGCATTTCGAATAGCACTGCGTTTGGCGGGCATTGCATGGTCGCCTAGAGTGCCGAGCGTCGGGCCAATTATTGTGGTAGCCGATGATCTTTCGCCGGCAGAGACTGCGCAGTTCACATCGGCGGTTGTCGGTGTCGTAACCAAATTCGGTGGGCCAACCTCGCACACTGCAATCGTTTGTCGCCAGCGGGGAATACCTGCGATCGTTGGCGTAGGTCAACTAATTGACCAAATTAGTCTTGGTCAAGACCTGCTGATTGATGCAGGCGAATCATTGTTAGTTCTAAATGCTAATCAACCACAGCAAATTACTTTGCACGAAGACATGGGCGAGAGGCAAAGCGATAGCCAGAACGATATACAGAGCCAGCCAATTATTGAAGTGCTCGGCAACGCCGGTTCAACAGCTGATGCAGAGGCACTGAATCAAACTAGGGCTTCA
>CAINTU010000008.1 GCA_903853515.1 uncultured Micrococcales bacterium
AGAGCGCATTGTTCCGGTCGGTAGCTATGCGAGGGCAGCTCTAGAGGCCTATCTGGTGCGGGTTCGACCTGGCTTGGCCGCCCTCGGCAAAGCAACGCCAGCCGTGTTTTTGAATCAGCGGGGCACTAGGTTGTCTCGGCAGAGCGTCTGGCAAATCATCAGTGACGCCGCGGCGAAGGCCAAAATTTCCCATGAGGTCTCGCCACACACGTTTAGGCATTCATTCGCAACGCACCTGTTAGAAGGCGGCGCCGATGTTCGCGTAGTTCAAGAGCTGCTTGGCCACGCATCGGTGGCAACTACCCAGATTTATACCCTTGTAACCGTTGACGCTTTGCGCGAAATCTATGCGAGCGCGCATCCACGGGCTCGACGGTAGGCTAGAGGCTGAACGTTTAGCTCTTGAAATAGGGAAGAAAGGATCAATTTGACAATGGCCAAGCCAATCTCAGACGCACGATTCAAGACCCCTAAAAAACTCAGCAGCCACGGCCCTGCAAGAGTGATTGCGCTCTGCAATCAAAAAGGCGGAGTGGGTAAAACCACCACCACAATCAACACGGCAGCCGCGCTCGCCGAATACGGCCGCAAGGTGCTGCTAATCGACTTCGACCCGCAAGGTGCGCTTTCGCGCGGCCTAGGTCTGATCAACGAAGACGTCACCACGATATATGACCTAATGGTCGACCGCAAACTTAAAGCAACCGACGCGATTGTGCACACTTCAGTCGAGGGTCTAGACCTGATCCCTGCAAACATTCAGCTCTCGGCAGCAGAAATCCAACTGGTTGCAGAGCCTGGCCGTGAAAAGATATTGGCCGGCGTGATTAGACCAATTCTTGGCGACTATGACGTCATCATGATTGACTGTCAGCCATCCTTGGGTCTATTGACCGTCAACGCTCTCACCGCGGCGCACGGAGTATTGATTCCAGTCGCGTGTGACTATTTCGCGCTAAAGGGCCTGCAACTATTGATCAACCACACGGTTGAACTAGTGCGCGAGCGACTCAACGAAGGTCTTAAGATTGATGGCATTTTGGCAACCATGTATGACCCGCGCACGCTTCACTCGCGCAACATGCTGAACCAGCTTTATGAAGACTACGGTGACCTCGTTTTTAGAAGCGTGATTAAGCACACCGTCAAATTTAAGGATTCGTCTGAGCAGGGCAAACCTGTGACCCAGTACGCATCTTCGTCAGAAGCAGCAGAGCAATATCGCACCGTTGCCAGAGAACTGGTGGACCGTGGCTGTGCTCCATAATGAAGAACTAAGCGAGCAGACAACAACTGGATTCTCTTTGACCCTCGGCAATTTTGAGGGCCCATTTGATTTGTTGCTCTCGCTGATATCAAAACACCAACTAGACATCACCGACATTTCGCTGAGCAAAGTCACCAACGATTTCATCGCCTATGTTCGCACTCTTGAAACAGCTGATCAACTAGATGAGGCAAGTGAGTTTTTGGTCGTGGCGGCAACGCTGCTCGACCTAAAAATTGCTGAGCTTTTGCCACGCGGTGAGGTAGTCGATGCTGAAGACGTGGCCTTGCTTGAGGCCCGAGATCTGTTGTTTGCAAAGCTTTTGCAGTATCGAGCGTTCAAAGAAATTTCTTCATGGTTCTCAACTGCGATGGCGCTTGAGTCTCGGCGAGTCTTTCGCCAGGTGCGACTAGACGAACGCTTCAGAAAGCAGCAGCCAGAGTTGGTCTGGACTCTATCGAAAGAAGAGTTTGCTCGTTTGGCAGAAGAAACCATGACTCCGCGTGAGATTCCTATGGTTGGCCTTACGCACCTGCACGCGCCTCGAGTAAGCATTCGCGAACAGGCCATCGAATTGGTGACGATGCTGCGACGTGAACAGTCGATGAGTTTCGCCCAAATCATTGGTCAGGTTCGCGACCGAGCTGTTGTGGTGGCAAGGTTCTTGGCAATTCTCGAGTTGTATCGACTAGCAGTCGTTACTTTTGAACAAGACTCACCGCTTGGCATGCTGCAGGTGAGCTGGCGATCAGAAGCCTTCGATGAAAACCAACTATCAGCCCTTGGAGCCGACTATGACTCATGATGAAATCGCCGAGACCACAGCAAACGAGGCGCCCAGCCTAACCAATGATTTGCCCGAACCAATTGGCACCGAGTCACTGCTTGGCGCTGTTGAAGCCATCTTGATGGTTGCCGAAGTGCCGCTTTCAATCGTGCACATCGCTGCATCACTCGACACGCCTGTCAATGAAATACGTGCTGCTGTTTCGATGATCAAGGATGACTTCGACGGTCTTTCTGGATCACGTCAACGTGGCTTCGAACTGCGTGAGGTCGGCGGCGGCTGGCGGGTGTTTGTGCGTGAAAACTTTGAATGGGCTGTTCGAGAGTTTGTCTCGAATGAGAACCCAACCAAGCTCTCTCAAGCTGCGCTCGAGACACTTGCCGTGATTGCGTATCGCCAGCCGATTTCTCGCGGACAAATAGCTAGCATCCGTGGGGTTAATGTTGACAGTGTTGTTCGCACATTATTGTCGCGTGGCCTAATCACCGAAATGTTTACCGACAGTGAGACCGGCGCGATCAACTATGGCACCACAGAGACATTTTTAGAGAACTTAGGCATCAACACAATTGATGACCTGCCCCTAATCAGCCCATACCTGCCAGACCCAAACAACCTAACCGACTCAGAGAGCAAATAACATGGTCGAATCTGAGCAAGATGGCATACGCCTGCAGAAAGTGCTGGCTCACGCTGGTGTTGCATCAAGACGGGCATGTGAAGATCTAATTGCTGCTGGGGCTGTGAAAGTCAACGGCAAAGTTGTCAAAGAACTAGGCACCAGAATAAACCCAGAGGTTGACAAGGTCAGCGTGCGCGGAACCCCAATTCAGCTTGACGCCTCGCGAGTCTATATCGCGCTGAACAAGCCATACGGGGTGATCAGTTCGATGGCAGACGAATTTGGCCGCCCAGATCTGAGCCAGTTTGCGCTTCGCCAAGATCGAGTTTTCAATGTGGGGCGACTTGATGCAGAAACAACCGGACTCATTCTGCTCACCAATGACGGCGAACTTGCAAACAAACTAGCTCACCCAAAATTTGGTGTCACAAAAACCTATGTTGCAAAAGTTGAAGGGCAACTTTCACCTGCCGATATCAGAGCTTTGCTTGATGGGGTTGAACTCGAAGACGGCAAAATGCAGGCCGACAAAGCGCACATTGTCGATCTAAAACTGACTGAAACAATTGTTGAAATCAGTTTGCACAGCGGCAAGAACCGTGTAGTTCGCAGAATGTTTGAAGCCATAAATCACCCGGTTAAAGAGCTTGTGCGCAGGCAGTTCGGCCCTATTCAGCTTGGCCCGCTAAAGCCTGGGCAAATGCGTGAGTTGAGTAAAATAGAGGTTGGAGCACTGCTTAAAGCGGCTGAGGGTAAGCGCGAGCGGGCGCCAAGACCACCAAAGCCCAAAGACGCGCGTGGTCGCAAAACTTCGACTAAAGGACGCTAGCCATGGCCGTCAGGGCAATTCGCGGGGCAATTCAGCTCGACTCAGATGAACGCGAGCACTTGCTTCGCTCGACTGCCGAGCTATTGGCAAAAATGATGCACGCGAACGACCTTGACACAGCAGATTTGGTTTCGATTCTGTTCACCGCCACTCCTGACATCACTTCTGAGTTTCCGGCCCTTGCGGCTCGAGAACTCGGCTTGGGTGATGTGCCACTTATGTGTTTTGTCGAAATGAATGTTGCTAAGGCGATGCCCCTGGTTATCAGAGTCATGATCAATGCCGAAACCAAACTCGAACGCAGCCAAGTTCAACATGTCTATCTCAGGGGCGCCACTCGACTTCGTTTGGACATCGCGCAGTGACCCATGCTCGAATAGTCGGCCACGTTCACGTGATAGGTGCAGGGCTTTTGGGTACGAGCATCGCATTGGCAATCAAGCAACTTGGCGTCGATGTCAGTGTCGAAGATATCTCACCGGCGAATCAAGCGCTTGCGATTGATTTTGGTGGTTTCAGAAAGCTCGCTGAAGACGACTTGCCGAGTTTGGTGGTTGTTTGCGTTCCACCCGATGTAACCGCTGCGACGGTAAAAGCCGCACTTGAGCGATTCGAACACGCCACGGTCACTGATGTTGCAAGCGTAAAAATTGCTATTCTCGAAGACCTCGTGGCTCAGGGGCTTGACCTTTCGCGCTATGTGGGTGCACACCCAATGGCGGGCCGAGAAAAAGGCGGTGCCCTATCTGGCCAAGCTGACTTGTTTGTTGGGCGGCCATTTATTATTTGCGCTTCGCAAAATGCCCGCACCGAATCTATCGCCTTGGTTGAAGCGCTCGCGCTTGATCTTGGCGCTAGCCCTGTGCGCCTCTCGCCAAAAGAGCACGACAACGCCGTGGCATTGGTCTCGCACCTGCCACAGCTTGTGTCGACACTATTGGCTGGTCGCCTTGCCGAGAGCGACCTAGCCGATCTTTCATTGGCGGGCCAAGGATTGCGTGACACGGCAAGAATCGCTGCAAGTGATCCCAAACTTTGGCTGCAAATTTTGGCTGCCAACTCTTCGGCGATTGTTCCACTTTTAGATGCGTTCGCTGACGATTTATCGCGAAGCATCGAAGCGCTCAAAGACGTTAGGGCAAATGGTGCGATTGCAGCACTCGCAGGAATTCTAGAAGCCGGCAATCTTGGTGTTGCCCGTTTGCCAGGCAAACACGGCTCGAGAAACACGGCCTATGTCAGCCTGGTGGTCATGATTGATGACAAGCCAGGCGAATTGGCGAAATTGCTGACAACCATCGGAGCCGCCGCCATAAATATCGAAGACCTCAAGCTCGAGCACGCAGCGGGTGCTCAGGTTGGCTTGGTCGAAGTTGCAGTGTTGCCAGCCTCGGTTGCACCGCTTACCGAGCTGCTTTCAAAAAACGGCTATCGAATGGCTGGCTAGAGATGCATGTTGTAGCGATTGATGGTCCTGCTGGTTCTGGCAAGTCGAGCGTAAGTAAATCGGCTGCGGCAAGACTCTATTTCGGCTATCTAGACACCGGGGCCGCCTATAGGGCGCTCACCTGGGCCGCCTTGAAAGCCAACCTTGATGCCGAAAAACTGACCGAAAGTTGGTTACAAGAGTATTTCGATTATTCGATTTCGCTAGATCCAAACGATTATTGGGTAAAAGTTGCAGGGCTTGACCTAACAGAAAAGATTCGCGAAACCTACATCGCCGAGAGCGTTAGCGCCTATGCCAGACAGCCCTTGGTGCGCAAGTTCATGCTCGAAACCACGAAATCCTTGGTGAATCAGTGCAATCTAGCTGGAATCATCGTCGAAGGGCGCGATATAACCACAGTTGTGCTGCCAGATGCGCAAACTCGCATTCTGCTAACCGCGAGCCCAGAAGTTAGACTAGAGAGACGTTCGAAAGAACTCACCAGCGGGGCCGATGCACTTAATCAGGTCACTCAGCGCGATAAAAGCGACTCTCAAATAGTTGACTTTATGCACCCTGCCCCTGGGGTAACTCTGATCGATTCAACCCACATGGATTTCGATGAAACCGTGGCTAAAGTCATAGCCACCATAACTAGCGATAGGCGATAGCGCGATGAGCGAAGAAGAATTCAACGCAGACCCCGTTGACGCTGCCTTTTTGCAGAAAATCAACGCTTTGACAAGTGAAGAGGCAGAGGCGAGAGCCCGCGTAATGCGTAGCGGCCTTGACGAATATGAACTTGAAGACGAAGACATTGAAGTTCTCGAGGGGCTCAGCCAAGAAGCTGGCGAAGCAATTTATATGCCAGCTTTGCCCGTTTTGGCAATTGTCGGTAGACCAAACGTGGGTAAGTCTGCACTTGTTAACCGAATTCTTGGGCGACGCGAAGCTGTTGTCGAAGACAAGCCTGGCGTTACTCGCGACCGCATTTCGTATAAGTCAGAGTGGAACGGTAGACGTTTCACACTTGTCGACACTGGTGGTTGGGAACCTGATGCCAAGGGCATCGACAAGTCGGTTGCGTTGCAGGCAGAGATCGCAGTCGAACTTGCAGACGCTGTTTTGTTTGTCGTTGATTCGACAGTCGGTGCAACCAGTACCGATGAGCGTGTAGTAAAAATGCTTAGAAAATCAAAAAAGCCAGTGCTGCTTGTGGCTAACAAGGTTGACGACGAGAGACTTGAATCTGATGCGGCGGCACTATGGTCGCTCGGCCTTGGCCAGCCATACCCGGTATCTGCATTGCATGGCCGAGGTGTCGCCGATTTGCTTGACGACGCACTAAAGGCATTGCCAGAGGTCTCTAACGTTGCCAAGCAAGAGTTCGGTGGTCCACGACGCGTTGCTCTAATCGGCC
>CAINTU010000009.1 GCA_903853515.1 uncultured Micrococcales bacterium
CTCTGGGTCTTCGGTTAGGCAACGTGATTCGTTGAGCCACTGCATGTCCATATATTGATGTTCCTTCAAACGTAATGAGCAACACTGCTTATCAAATTGACCGGTTATCGGTCAAAAATCTTGGGGATTGCTAATAGGCTGAAAACCAGTAAAAAACCTTGATAAATCGGGCTTTGTCGGTGGTTTGAGGCACTATTGCTACTAGAAAATGGTTTCATAAACGGCGGCTTTTGGCAAGACCCAATTTGGCAAAAAACGCTCAAAACAGAGAGCAAAAATACACATGAGCGACCAATTGTCAAGCAAAAATACCCTAAAACTTTTGCTCATCGTTTCGGTTATTGCCTTCGCCGAAGCAGGCGTCTTGTTCTTGCTCGGCGCCTTCACGGTCTACCAAGAAATCATTGGCCAGGCCGAGCCTTTTTCGTCGTGGTTTTTGACCGTATTCCTCTTTAGCATCACATTATTCGTCGCCAAGTTTGCTGGCGCACTTGCCCAGGGCATGCGTTGGGCTAGAACCGCAGCAATTTTTTGGCAGATCATGCAGCTTTCGATTGCCGTTGGCAGCGTTCAAGGGCCAAACCCAAATTATTTGTTGGGGGTAGTGCTTGGCGCAGCATCGCTATTTGTGATTGTGGTGCTGTTTATGCCAAACGTTATTCGGGCAACCTCTAAAACTAAAGGCTAGACCTCGAGCAACTTGCGAAGCATGGCAACGTGTCCGGTGGCCTTCACGTTATAGAGCGCATGCTCGATTTTGCCCTTGTCGCTAATCACAAAAGTTGAACGCAGCAAACCCTCATAGACCTTGCCATACATGCTCTTCTCGCCGTATGCGCCATAGCCTTTGATGATCTTCATCTCAGGGTCGCTAAGCAGATCGAACTTCAGCCCCTCGTTGGTTTTGAATTTAGCGAGCTTAGTTGGCGCATCAGGCGAGACGCCTACAACCTCGAAGCCGGCCTTCTTGAACACATTGAGGTTCTCTTGAAAATCGCAAGCCTGCTTGGTGCATCCTGGGGTAGCGGCTGCTGGGTAAAAATAGACGATAACTTTTTTGCCCTTAAAGTCGGCAAGCGAAACAGATTTGTCGTCTTGGTTTGAAAGCTTGAATGCAGGGGCTTTGTCGCCGGCGGCTAACTTTGTCATTGGCTATCTTTCGTTCGGTTCTTTGAAGCCATCTTTGCGCTATGGCGCATAACCCTAGGCTAGCGAAACTGCCAGTTTGCGCAAACTTGGCGCAAAGCGCAGGGTTTTGCTAGTCTTGATAGTCGTTGCGCCATATCAGGCAAAACTTGCGCTTCTAGCTCAATAGGCAGAGCAACTGACTCTTAATCAGTGGGTTCCGGGTTCGATTCCCGGGGAGCGCACGAAAACCCCGAAACTTCTCACGAGTTCGGGGTTTTCACTTTTAACACGGCCACGGCATACCTGCGCTTGGTTAGGCTCAGAGCATGACACTGCCGACCAAATTCAAGACTTTTCAGAACAGCGAAGGCGTGATTACGCGCCTGCCAGCCAAGTTCTCTAAAAAGGTCGAGTTGGCCGACTGGGCTTTGAACTTGTTTGAGCCAGGCAAGGTTTATGACGAGAAGCAGGTCAACGAAACCATTGGTGAATACATCGAAGACTTTGCGCTTATTCGGCGCTTGCTTGTTGATGACGGCAAGCTTGAGCGTGATACCTATGGTCGCGAATATCGCCGTGTCGTAGCCGAACCGATCAGCTAGCTAAACCTAACGGCCAAGACTCTTTTCGAGTGCTTGCTCGATGTCGTGCAGCAAATCCTTGGGGCTTTCTAAACCAACCGAGATGCGCACTGTGCCGGCCTTGATGCCCATTCGTTCTTGAATCTCTGGGCCGAGGCGGCGGTGTGTGGTCGACATCGGGTGAGTGGCAAGCGATTTGCTGTCGCCAAGGTTGTTTGAGATGTCGATGACCTGCAGGGCATCCATAAACGCCCAAGCCTCAATTTGGTTAGCGTCGAGCTCAATCGCGAGCAGTGAGCCACCACCGCGCATCTGGCTCTTGGCCAGCTCGTATTGTGGGTGCGAAGGCAGATAGGGGTAGAACACTCGATTGATTTTGCTGTGCGACTCGAGAGCAGTGGCAATTTCAAGAGTGTTGGCTGTCATCTTTTCGACGCGCATGGTCATGGTCTCGAGCGACTTCACCAAAACCCATGCGTTGAATGCTGCAATAGCCGGCCCAGTGTGGCGCACAAAAGGCACGACGGTTTTATTGATGTATTCGTGGCTGCCTAAAATCGCACCACCAAGCACGCGGCCTTGACCGTCAATGTGCTTCGTTGCCGAATACATCACAACGTCTGCACCAAGTTCGAGCGGGCGTTGCAAAACCGGCGACGCCATAACGTTGTCGACAATCACAGTTGCGCCAACCTTGTGAGCCAGCTCGCTGATCATCGCGATGTCAACGAGGCCAAGCAGCGGATTCGAAGGAGTCTCGAGAAAAACAATTTTGGTCGGTTCACTAAGTGCCGCAGCCCAAGCAGCCTCGTCGTTGCCTTCGACCAAAACGGTTTCGATGCCCCAAGCCGGCAAGAATTCAGTCAGCACAACATAGCAGCTGGTAAACATGTTGGCCGAGGCAACAATTCGGTCACCTTTTTTAGCCAACGAAGCCACGGATGCAAACATCGCCGACATACCGGTTGACGTAGCGAAGGCTGCCTCGGCGCCCTCAAGAAGCGCCAAGCGGTCTTCGAACATTGCCACGGTTGGGTTGCCGAAGCGAGAATACAAAAAGTGATCGGTCTCGTCTTTGAAAGCAAGAGCAGCCTGCTCGGCAGAGTCATAGGTGAAGCCGCTGGTCAGATAAAGAGCTTCGCTTGTTTCGCCGAAGCCGCTGCGGGC
>CAINTU010000010.1 GCA_903853515.1 uncultured Micrococcales bacterium
ATCTTTGCCAATTAGGCGCTTATTGCCCTGCTCAGCGGTCTTTGAGGGCTGAACCATAAAGATAATGCTGACAATTACCGTCGCGACGAAAAGCAACAAAAGCGAGAACAAAACCGTGATGAGGCCACCAACAAACAGAGGGTCGGCCATCAGTTGGTCGATAATCGGTGACTTGCCGATCAAATTTGGATCATTTTGCACCAGTGGGTTATCAAGGTAGCCACCATTTGCAACTGCGACCACAGCCATCACAACACCGGCAATAAAAGCCAAAAGGCCTGGGATCGGGCTTAGCATCCACTGCCAGCGGTAACCAGCGTCGCGCAAACGGCGCACCTGCACAGCTAGCGAAGGCAATAGAGTTGCGATGCTAATCAGACTCGCGGGAGTGCTCGAGTGATTCGCGCTGTCAAGAACCGAGGCAACCAAACTAAGCAAAAATGTGAAGAGAGCCCAATACCAGTACTCAGAGCGAGAAGCGGTGCCTTTAAAGGTTGCGTACTTTTTGAATCCTGTTGAGATTGCGGTTGTGAAATCCATGGCTTTATTGTGCCTCAAGATTTCTGGTGCTTGATGCAATGGCAGCCGAAACTTCGGCCAATATAAAAAAGTTGGCCGCCCAAAACTGGACGGCCAACTCTAAAAACTGTGCGATTAGCGGCGCAAGCCTAGCTTCTCGATCAAGGCGCGGTAGCGATCGATTTCAACGTTCTGTAGGTAACCCAACAGACGACGACGCTGACCAACCAACAAAAGCAATCCACGACGTGAGTGGTGGTCGTGCTTGTGGTCTTTGAGGTGCTCGGTTAGATCTTTGATGCGCTGAGTTAGAACAGCAATCTGCACCTCAGGCGAACCAGTGTCACCAGGATGAGTAGCGTACTGCTCGATAATCGAAGTTTTTACTTTTGCATCTAATGCCATAGTTTGGTTTCCTCTCGGTGCTAGCTGCGCGGCGCAAGAAACACTTTGCTTCTGCTCTATTTATCCGCGGCCGATACACGGCAACCTCTCAAGCATAGCGAAAACCAGCTGGTATTGCTATGGCAGCCATTGCCTTTTGCCCGAAGCTATTCGTTTGACCCTAAAACTGGCAGATCTTGTTGAACGTCGCTTGGCTGAAGGGCTTTTGCAACAGGTGCGCCCTGGCTAGGTTTTGCCCACCGGTTGCCTTGTTCGAATGTCTTGGTTGGGCGAAGAGTAATAACCAAAGTGAAAATACCTAACCCAACGGTCACAGGTATCAGGGCAAAAAAGAGGCTAAAAACTGCAGCTGACAAGCCCGGGCCAAACGACCTGCCGCCGTCACCAACATTGAGTGATGACAAAGATAAAACCAGGCCACCCACTATAAGCACTGGGCAGATCAGCCATAAGTAGAGCAAGCGCGAGTTAACGCCGGCATCTTTAAACCGCCGCACCAAAAGCGATATCGAAGGCACGACAAGAACCAGTTCAGCCAGCGAAACAATGCCGAACCCTATTGCGGCAATGCCTGCGTCAGCTGAATTGCTAGCTAAAGCCGATGCAAAAGGTAAAGAAAACTGAGCAACAAAGCCAATTGCATATTGAAACAGATACCAGTACCAAAACTCGCTGAGGCTGGCCGTATCGTGCATTACGTTCCACTTTTTGAATCCAAGTGAAATCGCTTCACCAAACGTTACTTTTTTTGACATGGCTGCTCCCCCTAAATCGCTGGCGTTGATAGAAAGACTCAATCAACTCTTAAACATTATCTCTAGCCCAGAATGGCCCGCACTTTATCTAGGTCGTTATTTATTTCTCTAACCAGATCTTCGACACCGTTGAATTTGGCTGCCGGCCTTATATAATCCACGTATTCGAGGGTGACGATTTTGTCATAGAGATCTAGGTCGCGCCTATCGAGCACGTGGGCTTCTATAAGTCTTGGCACAGCTTGAAAGGTTTCGTTTATGCCAACCGATAGCGCTGTCATATAGCGCTCGCCTTCGCTATAGAGCCAGCCCGCATAAACACCATCCGTGGGCAAAAAGCCTTCAGCGTCGCGCGACATATTTGCGGTAGGAAAACCAATTTCGCGACCAATCTTGAGACCGTGCTCAATCATGCCGGTCGTCGTGTGCAAGCGGCCTAGCAGTCGGCCAGCCGCGACAACCTTGCCCTGCAGCAACAGATCGCGAATGCGGCTAGTTGATACTGGGGCACCGTCGAAATCGATTTTGCCAACCACTTTTACCGCGAAACCAAGCGCTGCGCCAAGTTCTCGCAATGATTCAACTGTTCCTGCCCCACCGGCGCCAAACTTAAAATCGCCACCGACGATAACCAACTTTGCCCCAAGCGCGTCAACCAAAATAGTTTTGGCAAATTCAAGCGGCGTAAGCGCGGCCAAAGCTTCGTCAAATTTAAGAGTCAACAGCACTTCGACACCGGCCTCGGCAAGCAAATGTTGCTTTTGATGCGGGCCAATCAACGGGGCCGGCGCCTCGGCAGGATTCAAAAGTGCCGCCGGATGACGATCGAAAGTCACAACCACAGGCGCTAGAGCCTGCGATTCGGCCAGGTCAACCAATTCTGCTAGCAAAGCCTGGTGGCCAAGATGCACGCCATCAAATTTGCCGATAGTTACAGCGCTCTGACCAAAATCGTTGGGGATTTCATCAATCGAGTTAAATGTGAGCATATGTCGTTAGCTGTTTTCTTTCTTGGCATTGCGGCTCAACCACCACAGGCCAAAGATTGGCAAAGCGAGTGGCACAAAACCATAACCAGCACCAAAATAAGACCAAACGCTGGGATGCGCGAACAGTGAGCGCTCACTCAAGCTCAGAGCGCCAACAACCAAGACTCCCGCTAGTTCGAAGACCATCGTGTAGCGAGCCAACCTGCGGTCATTGCGGGCAAGCGCAATCGTGGCCAGCACATAAATCAAACCGCTGACTAGCGATAGCCAATAAGCAGCTGGTGCTTCGTCATATTTGCGCAGCAATTGATATGCCGCACGCACGGTTGCTGACAGAGCAAAGACGGCATAAATTGCCACCAGAAGCGTGTTTGGGCCAGATCTAGATTTGTTGGTCATGCCTTAAGCCTAACCAGAGCAAAGTTAGTTTGTTGGCGCTGCCGACGGGCTTGGCAGGCCCTGTGAAATTGCGATCA
>CAINTU010000011.1 GCA_903853515.1 uncultured Micrococcales bacterium
CCCGCGCAACCAAAGTTGGCACCAATGAATGATTGGTTAGCACTCGGCCTTGGGGTTTTGCTGACGCTTGGCACCTCAATCTTTGTCGCAAGCGAGTTTTCGCTGGTAACCCTTGAGCGCACAGAGCTCGAAGGCCGCGAAGCCCGTGGCGAACGAGGCCTCTCAGCCAGCATTCGTGCTCTAAAACGAACCAGCACACATCTTTCTGGCGCTCAACTGGGCATCACACTGACCACAATGTTGACCGGGTTTTTGGCAGAGCCAGCAATCGGTCGCTTGCTGTTGCCAAGCATCAACAATTTGCACCTGGCAACCGCGACAACCCACACCATCTCGCTGGCAGCTTCGCTCATGATTGCCACGATTTTTTCGACCTTAGTCGGCGAACTGATTCCTAAAAAGCTTGCGCTCACAGTGCCGCTAGCTGTCAACAAGGCCGTTGTCGGCTTTCAACTGATCTTCACTTTTATTTTCACTTGGATGATTTGGGTCTTGAACAAATCGGGCAACGCCATTGTTCGTTCGCTCGGCATCGAACCAAAAGAAGAATTGAGCTCAAGTCGAAGTGCAGAAGAGCTGAGCGCGCTAGTCAAGCGCTCAGCCACCCTCGGCTCGCTCGACAAGCAAACGGCAAATCTGATTACGAAGACCCTTGCACTTAGCGAACTTACCGCCAGCGATGTGATGACCCCTCGCACCAAAGTGGCCTCGCTCGATGCAACCGCAACTGTGGCCGATGTAATCAACTTTTCGCACAAAAACGGTTTCTCGAGATTCCCAGTTATCGAAGGCTCTGGCGACGACATTATTGGTGTTGTGCACGTCAAGCTCGCAGCCTCTGTGCCGCGTGAAAAACGCAATGAGGTGCCGGCAACTGCTCTGATGGTTGAACCCTATCGAGTACCCGAGACAATTTCGCTCGAAAAGTTGATGGGGTTGTTGCGCTCAAAGGGGTTGCAGCTTGCGATCGTGGTTGACGAATACGGCGGCACCGCCGGCATCGTAACTCTCGAAGATTTAGTCGAAGAACTCGTCGGCGAACTCGGTGATGAACACGACCGCGCAAAAGTTGACATCACGAATTCAAAAGATCAGTCAGTTATTTTTCCTGGCATGTTTAGGCCAGACGAATTGCTCGAGAAGTTGGCAATCAAGATTCCAGAAGCTGGCATCTATGAAACCGCAGCCGGCTTCATCATGGCCCAACTTGGTCGGGTTGCCCGAGTCGGCGACGAGATCAAAATAGAAGACGGCACTTTGCGTGTCGAGCGCATGGATGCCAGGCGAATCGACCGCATTCGCTTCTCGCCTGATCACCAGGCTCTAATCGAAGGTGAGACAAGCCAGCATTCAGGCAATCACAATCAGGCTGGTGAAACTAATGGGTAACGCGGGCGCGGGGCTCTTGGCATTTATCGGGCTGCTTTTGGCAAACGGTTTCTTTGTCGCAGCCGAGTTTGCGGTAATTTCGGCTAGACGCGCGCAACTCGAGCCACGTGCCGATGCGGGTTCGCGGCCTGCCAAAATAACGGTTCGAGCGATGGACCAGGTTGCACTTATCTTGGCGACAACCCAAATCGGCGTAACCATCTGTGGGCTTTTGATTTTGCTGGTCGTTGAACCAAGCGTTCATGAACTTCTTTCAACGCCACTGTCGCTGACGCCTCTAACTGCGACCGAACAGGGTGCACTTGCTTTCGCCGTGACGCTGGTTTTCGTTTCTTTCTTGCACGTATTGATCGGCGAAATGGTGCCGAAAAACATTTCGTTCTCAATACCCGAGCGTGCAGCTTTGGTCTTGGTGCCGCCACTCTATGGCCTCGCAATTGTTTTGAAGCCAATCGTGATTGCACTGAATGCCACAGCAAACGG
>CAINTU010000012.1 GCA_903853515.1 uncultured Micrococcales bacterium
GTTGCCATCGATGTCTACGATTTGGCCTTCGGCAGCGCCAAGTCGCTCAGCTAGCCAATCTTGAGTGTCACCCTCAGGAATGAAGCAGATGTCATAAGAGTCAGGTTTCTGTGCGACCGAAAGCCCTCGAGCGGCAGCCTCTGCGCGAATCAAATCCTTGCTGGCAGTATGCCCAAGCGGAAACATCGAATGTTTCAATTGCTCAGCCGTCAAAACACCCAGCACATAACTTTGATCTTTAGCCAAAGCTGCACCGCGGTGCAATTCGAGGTTGCCTTCAGCATCGGCCAAAACACTTGCGTAATGGCCGGTTGCAACTGCATCAAATCCGAGGGCCAGCCCCTTCTCTAGCAGGGCAGCAAATTTGATGCGCTCATTACAACGCATACAAGGATTCGGTGTGCGGCCAGCCTGATACTCGGCAACAAAGTCATCAACGACGTCTTGTTTGAAGCGCTCAGAGAAATCCCAAACATAATAAGGAATGCCTAGAACATTAGCCGCACGCTGGGCATCCATGCTGTCTTCAATTGTGCAACAGCCGCGCGAACCAGTGCGCAGTGTGCCTGGCATGCGCGAGAGCGCGAGGTGAACACCGACGACCTCGTGACCAGCCTCGACGGCGCGGGCGGCAGCCACTGCAGAGTCGACTCCGCCAGACATTGCTGCTAAAACTTTCATGCCCTTAAGCCTAGTTTGCTTGAGGCCAGTTGCAGAGGCTAGTTGCGGAGGCCAGTTGCTGTGACTAGTTAGCTAAGCCGGCTTTGCGGGCGCCAGCGATTGCGGCAGGCAAGGCTGCGATAAAAGCATCGACATCGGCCTGCGTGCTTTCGTGACCTAAGGTCATGCGCAGACAACCCCAGGCATCGATCTCGTCTCGCCCCATGGCCAGCAAGACGTGCGATGCAGAGTTGATGCCCGCCTGACAGGCTGAACCAACCGAAACACAAACCCCAGCTTGATCTAGCAAAAACAAAAGCGAATCGCCTGAACAGCCGCGAAAAACGAAATGGGCGTTGTTGGCGAGCCTTGGCAAGCTTGCGCCGGTCAACTTGGCCGTCGGATCAATCAAGAGAACTCGATCCACCAAATCGTTGCGCAAAGCACTCAACCGAATTTCTTCTGCGGAGTGCTCTTGCGCTGCCAACTTTGCCGCAAGTGCGAATGCTTGAGCACCAGCTGCGTTTAGAGTGCCAGAACGAATTCCGCGCTCTTGACCGCCACCGTGAGCAATGGCCTCAAGTTTTGCCGAGCGGGCCACGACCAAAGCACCGATGCCAACCGGGCCACCAACTTTGTGTGCCGAAATGCTGAGCGTCGCCAAACCTGAGTTAGCGAAGTTGACTTCGGTGTGCCCGAATGCTGCGACTGCATCTGAATGCACTGGGATTTGGTATCTCGCAGCAATTTTGGTAATCGCAGCGATGTCGTTGATAACGCCAATTTCGTTGTTCGCCCACATGATGCTGATGAAAGAAATGCGCTCGTGATTTTTGTCGACATAATCTTGAAGCGAAGAGATGTTGATTTCTCCGTCATGGCTTACCTCGAGCCATTTTGCCTCTGCACCTTCATGCTTCACCAACCACTCAATCGGGTCGATCACGGCATGGTGCTCGGTGCCGGTAGAAATCACAATGTTTCGATCAACTGATTCATTCTTGCGCTGCCAAAAGAGACCTTTGATGGCCAGGTTGTTGCTCTCGGTGCCGCCCGAGGTGAAAATTATTTCGCTGCGATGAGCACCGACTGCAGCTGCAATAATTTCGCGAGCCTCTTCTAGCAAGCGCCTGACTGCCTGGCCAGAGCTGTGCACAGAGGAAGGATTTCCGATCACCTTTAGGTGCTCGGTGAAAACCGAAAGCACCTCATCTCTTAGCGGGCTCGTAGCCGCATAATCAAGATAGACCGACATAACTCAATGTTAGTTTGCCTTTCGCTTTGCACGATTTGGCAACGTCATTCACCTAAACTTTGCTAGTGCCCCACCCGCTTATCTAGACCGATTTGGTGATCAAAATAGAGCCTTCAGACGCAATGAACGCCTCGCTTGGCGTGAGCATGGCCAACGGCTGGGGCACAATACGCGTTTTTTCGGCGACAGCCACTTCGATGCAAGTTTGCTTGCCCCACGCAGAAGACCTTAGCAAAATTCGCTTGACCATTGACCTGCAAAAAGGCGAAGGCGACATCTGGTCAGCTACTTCGCGCGAAATTCAGGTCGGCACCAATTACGTTCTGCGGGCCGACGGCCCCGATGGCACCAAAGATGACTTCAAGCCTGAAGTGAATCTGATTGACCCATATGCTCGCGGTGTATCTCGCTTAAGCGCAAGAGACTATGTGAACGTGGTGACGAGTTCTGATTTCGATTGGCAAGGCGTAGAAAAGCCCAACACTCCTTTAGCCGAGAGCGTGATCTATGAGGCGCACGCCCGTGGCCTCACCCGCGCCAATGAGGCTCTGCCCGATGAGATTCGTGGCACCTATGCAGCGCTTGGGCACCCAAGCACAATTGCACACCTCAAGAACCTAGGCATAACCGCGCTTGAGTTATTGCCGATTCAAATGTTCATCAGCGAACCAAGACTCATGAACATGGGTCTGATTAACTATTGGGGTTATAACACCATCAACTTTTTTGCTCCGCATTCGCGCTATGCAAGCAGCCCGTCAATCGCCGCAGGACCACAAGCTGTAATTAACGAACTCAAAACCGCAATTCGTGAGCTTCATCGGGCCGGCATCGAAGTGATCCTTGATGTTGTTTATAACCACACAGCCGAGGGCGGCTATCGCGGACTCAACTATTCGTTCAGGGGTCTCGACAACGCCACCTATTACCGTCAAGACGACCAAGGCAACTATATAGACACAACTGGCTGCGGCAACTCGTTAGATTTCAGTCAACCGATTGTTCGTCAGCTCGCCCTTGACTCGCTCAAATATTGGACCCAAGAGTTTCAAATCGATGGTTTCAGATTTGATCTGGCAACCACACTAGCCCGAGATGAAAACAACCAATTCAACCCGAACCACGAATTTCTGCAGGCTTTGCAACAAGATCTGACCTTTGCGAAATCAAAATTGATTGTCGAACCCTGGGATGTCGGTTTAGGCGGCTGGCAAACCGCAAACTTTGGTGCCCGCTTTAGCGAATGGGACGACCGTTATCGAGATTCGGTTCGGCGCTTTTGGCTGAGCGATGTTGCGAGCGCACGCGACACCGGGCACTACTCGAACGGCGTAGCGGATCTGGCAACGAGACTGGCAGGTTCGGCCGACCTGTTTGGCACGGCTGCAAGCACGAGTGGATCAATAAACTTTGTCACTGCACATGATGGTTTTTCACTGCGCGATCTGGTCAGCTATAACGTGAAACACAACCAGAACAACGGCGAATCTAATCGTGATGGCAACAGCAACAACTATTCGTTCAACCACGGCGTCGAAGGCGAAACTAGCGACAAAGAAGTCAAGATCAACCGCCGCCGCGCAATGCGCAATTTGCTAGCGACGTTAATTTTCTCTTCTGGCGTGCCGATGCTGACAGCCGGCGACGAACGCGGAAAAACCCAAATGGGCAATAACAACAGCTATTGCCAAGACAACGTATCTAGCTGGGTGAACCACAAACTCACTAAGCACGAAAAAGAGCTGCAAGAGGTAACGGCAGAGCTACTAAAGATTCGGCGCGAAAATTTCGTTTTGCACTCCAACAAATTTGCCCACTTCGACGCAGCTACCAAAGATCTAGACCAAATGCGGTGGTTTGCATCCGATGGGCAAATCATGACAGACGAGCAATGGCACGACCCCAGCTGCCGCACCATCAGTCGCTTTAGCGCGAGCATTGCTGACGATGGGCAGTTATCCCAGCTGCTGCTAGTGATTCATGGCGCCGAAACAACAATTAATCTGACCTTGCCCACACTCGAGGGCATCTCTGAGATGACAAGAATCTGGGATAGCGCTCTCGATGCTGCGAAGCAATTGCCCCAAAAGGTTGCTGCCGGAGGTCAAATCGTGCTGACCGCTACTTCGATGCAGTTATTTCGCCTTAGCTAGCCGTATTTCGCCTTCACTAGAAGACACCGCAGATTTGCGGGTAAATTAGAAGAGTGACCTCGGCCAATCAGCATTCGTTCGAAGCCAAGCCTGCCCGTCTCGTTGCGAGAATCCCGATAGCCGATATTCATCCGAGCGTTGATGGCGGCAAATTCGTGGCTAAAGGTTTTGTCGGCGAGCTGATGCCGTTTAGCGCACAGGTTTTTCGTGAGGGCCACGATTCTTGCGGCGCAGAAATTGTGCTGACCAGCTCTTCAGGCAAAATCACCCGAGTTCGCATGCGTCAGGGTGCACCTGGCAGCGACCGTTGGCACAACGAGATTCTGCTAA
>CAINTU010000013.1 GCA_903853515.1 uncultured Micrococcales bacterium
GTGACAGCACGCCTCGGTTCGCTGGCCGCACTTGGCATCGATGCGATCTGGTTCTCGCCGTTTTTCAAGTCGCCGCAAAAAGACGCCGGCTATGACGTTAGCGACTATAAAGACATCGACCCGCTTTTTGGCACCCTGGCCGACTTTGACGCGCTAGTTGCCGAAGCCAACCGTCATGGCCTCAAGATCATCGTTGACCTAGTGCCAAACCACTCGAGCGACCAGCACGAATGGTTCAAGGCGGCTTTGGCTGCTGCACCAGGTTCGCCTGAGCGCGAAATGTATATGTTTCGCGAAGGCAAAGGCGAAAACGGCGAGCTGCCACCAAACAACTGGGAATCAGTATTTGGTGGCAATGCCTGGACCCGCATCACCGAGGCCGACGGCACGCCTGGTCAGTGGTATCTGCACATCTTTGACTCGTCGCAGCCAGATCTGAACTGGCAGAACCCAAGAGTGCACAAAGAATTCGATTCGATTTTGCGCTTCTGGCTTGACCGCGGTGCTGCAGGTTTCAGAATCGACGTAGCCCACGGATTAATGAAAGCCGACGGACTGCCAGACGTGATCGAGAACGTTTCGACCATGTCGGGCAGCGAAGATTCGGCAGACGATGTTGTTGCGACACAAGAAGACGAAGTCGCACACCCGTTCTGGGGTCAAGACAGCGTGCACGAGGTAATCCGTGGATGGCGCAAGATTCTCGACGAATACGACGACAGAGTGATGTGCGCTGAGGCTTGGGTTTTGCCACTAACCCGCATGGCTCGTTGGGTGCGCCCAGACGAATACCACCAGACCTTTAACTTTGGTTATCTTGAAACCCCTTGGAACCGCGACAAGTTGCACAAGGTGGTGACCGACTCGCTCAAGGCATTTGGCGACGTTGGCGCGCCATCGACCTGGGTGCTCTCGAACCACGATGTGATTCGTCACGCAACCCGTATGGGTTATGACGCGGTGCCAAAGCAGGGCGATGGCATCGGTCCAGATTACCCGCAACCAGACGAGGCCAAAGGTCAGCGCCGTGCACGAGCTGCTTCGGCGTTTATGTTGGGCTTGCCTGGCGGCGCATACATTTATCAAGGTGAAGAGCTTGGCTTGCCAGAGCACACTACCCTCGAAGCCAAATATCGCGAAGACCCGACGTTCTTTAGAACCAAGGGCGAGCGCGTTGGTCGCGATGGCTGTCGAGTTCCGCTGCCTTGGGAACGCGGTGTGAACGAGTCGAACGGATTCTCGTCGACCGGCAAATCTTGGCTGCCTCAACCAGAGAGCTATAAAGGCTATGCCCGCAGCGAGCAAGAAGGCGTTGCTGGTTCGACGCTTGAGCTTTATAAGCGCCTGCTAAAAGAGCGCAAGGCGTTTGACATGGGCAACGGTGAATTCAGATGGGCCGATGATTACATGGATGCCGGCACCTTGGCCTACATCAACAACGGCGTTCTAGTGTTGTCGAATTTTGATGGCGAATCAGTCGTGTTGCCTGCCGGCGAAATCTTGGCAACCACGCAACACGACCTGCGCCTCGAAGGCGAACTAGAGCA
>CAINTU010000014.1 GCA_903853515.1 uncultured Micrococcales bacterium
GGTGGCCGCCATGTGAAAGTTGGCCATAGCGCGATCTACCAGTGGTCGCAGGGCCTTGAATCCATAGCGCTCGGCGTATGCTGCAATGTCGGTTTGAAACACAGCGACAGAAGGCACAGCATTGCGTTGTGCCCAGTTCACTGCTTGCGCGCCCAACAAGACTGGCGATGCTGCATGAACCAAATCGGGTTTGAAATCTTCAAGTATTTTGCTGACCTGAGGATTGGGTAATCCAAGTTGGAATTGAAATAGCGGCATAGATGCGACGCGGTGGGTTCTAAAGCCGTTATAGAAATCCCCCGGTGTTGTTGGTGCAATCACAATCGCCTCGTGGCCTTCTTGGCGCAGAGTTTCTAGAACACGCACGACGCTGTTTGCCACCCCGTTAAACACGGGCAAGAAACTCTCGGTCACAATCGCAATTCGCAGCTTCATGCTTTCACGATATGAAAGGTGTTGAACACCAAGGCATTACCCAGGTAAAAGTCGGCTGAACTTTCGGTTATGCGATGCGTAACTGCAACAGGTATTGACCGCCGCCCGACTTGATTTCGGTCTCGAACTTTTGGTCAGGCGCAAATCTGGTTAGGCGGTCTAATAACCACACGGATGCCGCCTCGGCGTCATGCTGATCAGGGCAACGTGCAACGACTTCTCGGCCGCCTTTGCGCACAAGACGTTCAACAGTCTCAACGATCGGCGCTGGGTCGACCACAAAAAGTTGGCTTGACCAATCAACCACTGGCGCCTTTTTGCCTTTCATGGTGTTGCAGGCGCGGTGTGCCAAGCGCTCAAGGGCTGCAGAGTTTTTGCCACCCTTGGCTAAAGCAAAGCTATCGACACTTGGGCCAAGATCTGAGTTCACCGAGCCATCTGGATCTACGCTCTGGTCACAAAGCCAGCATCGCCAACCATCGCGCTCGCCAACCTGATTCAAATCACTCATAAATGCAGACTAACTTATGAGCAATCTCTAACCCAGTCGAGGCCAAGACTCGCAATTACTCGATCAGCAGTGAAGAGCACTGTGTTGCTTTTTGCTGAGGCTTGAGCCAAAATCATGCGGTCGAAGGGATCATGCTTAGCCAGTGCTGGGAATCGCTGAAATTGAAGTGCCGCATCGATTCCGAAAGGCTCGATTTTTATACCCGCTTCACGAAATGCTTCTTCGAATTCAGCCGGCAGCCGCAATTTGCCAGCCGATGCCTTTATTTCTAGCTCGGCAATACTGACCGCAGAAACGGCGGTCTCACTTGAGTTATTTATGTCTTTGACTAAAGCTTTAGATAGCTTCGGGTCGCCAGAGGCGAGCCACAACGCAATGTGGGTATCAAGAAAAGCTCGCTTTGCCACTAGTGATCCTTGAATAGGGCATTGAACTCTTTATCGAGCGCATTCAAATCAACATCTAACCAATCAGCAAAGAGGTTCTTGGCGAAACCGTGCTTTATCGGTTTCTGCAACGTCTCAATCGGCACAAGCTTCATGAATGGTTTGCCCGCTCGCGCTATCACAACTTCTTCGCCAGCCTCAACGGCCTCAGCCAATTTCGAGAAGTGGGTCTTGGCTTCATGCATGTTCACTTGCTTGATCATGATTAGACAATAACAAAATTAGTCTAGTTAGTCGAAAGTTCTGCACACTGGTTCTTTGATACCGTTTGGTTATGAGCCACATTCGCAGAACACCGGTCATGGCGGCGGCCATATTTTTGGCCAACGCAATTTTGGCCTGCTCAACTGCGGCAGTGGCAAGTCCGGCGATTGCGCTGACCCCAGCGAGTTACAGCAACACCGACCCAATTACTTGGACCAATCACGACCTGGCCGCGCAAACGGTGTTTATGTGCACTTCGATCGCGAACCTCGGCAGTCACAACAATGCACTCGGCAACGGCATCGGCGGCATTGCGTTGTTGGGCGGCAAAGTGCCGGCGCACTTTAGCCAAGCCTTGACCGCCCTGTCAACAAAAGGTGCTCACGGAATTCGGGTGCTAGTTGCAAGCGATGAAGAAGGCGGTCTCGTGCAGCGACTCAA
>CAINTU010000015.1 GCA_903853515.1 uncultured Micrococcales bacterium
GAGATGCGCGGCGAAACTTCTCGCGAATACCTGCACAAAAATGCTGGTGCAGTCGCTGGCCTCGGCATCGGCAACGGTGTGTTTCAATCTGGCAAGTTCGTGATGAAGGGCTTCTTTGCCTGGTGCGCCCACCGCGGTTACCACGGCCTTGCGATGCCTATGTGGGAGCGCAAGTTGCGCGTCTTTGGTGGTTGGGCAGCCAACTTCTTGCTTCGCCGCGACATCGTTTCGATCGCTGCAACTATAGAACCTCGCTTAGCATTCGAGACCTGGGCTTCGCGTCCAAAGGCTGACTAATACTCACAGCCCCCATAGCCCAATGGCAGAGGCAGGCGACTTAAAATCGCTCCAGTGTGGGTTCGAGTCCCACTGGGGGCACCGCAGAACCAAGCGGCGCTTCAGGTTCTAGATACGCTTCAGGCACTCGCCGAGCGCAGTTTTAAGCTCTCGGCAATCTAACAGGTGCAGTGTCGCCAGATATGTTTAGGCTATAGATAGGTTCAAATTGAACCGAGAAAAGGATTAAAGTGCCAGTTGGTTTGCTAGTTGTTCTTGCAGTTGTCGTCGTGGTAGCCCTATGGCTGCTTGGCGCCTATAACTCGCTTGTGCGTCTAAACGTGCGCGTTGATGAAGCATGGAGCGACATCACAGTGCAGCTAAAGCGTCGCGCCGATTTGATTCCGAACCTGATCGAAACCGTAAAGGGATATGCAACCCACGAGAAGTCAGTTTTCGAGGCAGTTACCAAAGCTCGCGCAGCAACTATTTCTGGCGCCGCACTAGGCAACCCAGCCGCAGCGGCAAAAGCCGAAGGCGATTTTCAGGGTGCCATGAAGAGCCTGTTTGCGGTGGCTGAGGCATACCCTCAATTGCAGGCAAGCCAGAGCTTCTTAAATTTGCAGGCCGAATTGACTGACACCGAAGACAAGATCATGGCATCACGTCGTTTCTATAACGCTGGTGTTCGTGACTTCAACACCAAGATCAAGACGTTCCCAACCAACCTCTTTGCCAGCTCGCTAAAGTTCAATGCTCGCGCATTCTTCGAAGTTGCCGACCTCGCCGCAATTCAAGAAGCACCACAGGTTAAGTTCTAAGGGCCAATATGTATTCGGCTATTGCCGCAAATAAGCGCAACACCGTTTTCATAATCGCGGGCTTTATCGCTCTGCTCGGTGGCATCGCAACCTGGTGGGGTTATGCATCGGGTCAGGGCTCATCGGCAGCGATCATTATTTCTTTCGTTTTTCTCTATGCGCTCTTTCAGTATTACGCGGCGGGCTCGTTAGCTATCGCCGGCACCGGCGCGATTCAAATTCAAAAGGCCGATAACCCACGATTGTGGCGAATCGTCGAAAACCTGAGCATTACCGAAGGCATGCCGATGCCAAAGGTTTATATCATCAACGACGATGCGCCGAACGCCTTTGCCACCGGCCGCGACCCAAAGCATGCGATTGTTGCAGCTACCAGCGGTTTGTTAGCCATCATGGATGACTCTGAGCTCGAAGGCGTTATGGCCCACGAGATGTCGCACGTCAAAAACTTTGACATTCGCGTGAACACAATCGTCTTTGGTTTAGTTAGTGCGGTCGGCATCTTGGCTGACTTTGCTTTGCGCATGGCCTTTTATTCGAACATGGGCAACTCGCGCAACAATAACAACAACAACGACAATGGTTTTGGCGTTGTATTGATTTTGGTGGGTGTTGTGGGCTGGATCATCTCGGCACTCATTGGGCCGCTGGTTAGTGCTGCAGTTTCACGTCAGCGTGAATATTTGGCTGATGCATCTGGCGCTCAGATTACGCATTTTCCGCCGGGGCTTGCAAAGGCACTCGAAAAGCTAAAGGCCTATGGCAAGCCGATGCGCCGCAAGTCGACATCAATGGCCCACATGTTTATTAGCGACCCAATCAAGCCGACCGTGGCCGAGCGTCTTTGGTCAACTCATCCACCACTAGACAAGCGCATCGCACGTCTAAACGAAATGGGCGGCAAGTTCTAAACTCAGGTTGCCTTTGGGTTTCACCTGCACATCGTTTAGCCCTTGCCACTTTTTTACTTCGCCCAAGTGCTTGGCCAAGGCCTTGGCACTCGCCGCCACTTGGCTTGCCGAAAGTTCGTGCTCATGCCAAGCCGACTGCACTAAAAGCTGCCCGTTCTGTCGGTCGCTCTTTAGGTCAATGCGCCCAACCAGTTGCTCTTTATGCAAAATCGGCAATGTGTAATAGCCAAAGATGCGCTTTGGCTCTGGCGTATAAATCTCGATTCGATATTCGAAGCCAAAAATTCTTTCGGCTCGTTCGCGAAACCAAGTAAGCGGATCAAACGGACTCAACACTGTTGTCAACCCTGGTTTGATTGCGCCGGTGTCTAAACCAACATAGTCACGATGCAAATAGGCTTGCTCGCGCCAGCCCTCAACGCTCACCGGCACAAAGATGCCCGCATCGACCATTGCCTGAATTTCTGGTTTGATGTGGCTTGATCTAAATCTGTGCACATCGGCAATGTCTTTGACCGTGCCAACGCCCATAAGTTTGCCTGCACCATCGAGCAGCTCAAGCTTGGCGTCAAAGTGGGTTAGTTCGCGATTCATAATCTCGGGTGGCAATATCTGTTCGGGCAATGCATAGAGACGTTGAAACTTATTGCGCCCACCGCTGACAACAAGGCCTGCCATAAACATGCGCTCGAGGCTTCGCTTAACATTCGACCAGCCCCACCACGAATCGCCGCGCTTGTTTTGCTCATGCTCAAACGCGCCTGCCGGCATCGGCCCATTGGCGGCGATCTCGGCGAGTATCCACTTAATCAATTTTGCATTCTCACGCTCAAAGCTGCCCGGCTCTGCGGCGCGGTCGCGATACCAGTCGCGACGCCAGTTATAAAGCGGCAAATCTTCTGTGCGAATAAAACTTGCCTCGTGAGCCCAATATTCGATCAGCGCGGGATTGAATCCGCCGGTCAAAGAATCGAGTTCAGTTTTGTCGTAGCGACCGATGCGCGAGAACAGCGGCACATAGTGAGCGCGCTCAAATACATTCACCGAATCGATCTGCAGCATGCCAAATCGGTCAACCACATCGAGCACGGTTTTGTCGCGCCTAGCGTCAAGACCCTGAGCATGCAGCGCGATGCGACGAGCGTCTTTGGCGCTCAAACTAAGGCTGTTCACTTTGCTCACTGGGCTAACTCACCGCTTTCTCAAACTAAACTTAGTCAATAAAGCAAGTGAGGTTTTCTATGACGGGCAGCGTTCAGGTTCCATCATTAGCCGACTTTGTTGCGGCCGAAGATAACGTGCGCCAGGTCGCGCACTTGACCCCGCTGTTGCACAGCAATTTTTTGTCGGTAGCCACCGGCACCGAAGTCTGGCTAAAGGCCGAAAATCTGCAGCGCACAGGCGCATACAAGGTTCGTGGCGCCTTCAACCGCATGTCTAAATTGACCAAGGATGAACGCAAGCGTGGCGTTGTTGCCGCATCGGCTGGCAACCACGCGCAGGGCGTTGCACTTGCCGCAACATATCTCGGCATCAAGGCCACCATATTTATGCCAATCGGCGCATCGCTGCCGAAAGTGCAGGCAACAAAGGGTTATGGCGCAGAAGTTGTGCTCACCGGGGCAACCTTTGCCGAGGCGTTAAAAGCTAGCCAAGAATATGCCGCTAAAAAAGGCGCAGTGTTTATTCCGCCATTCGACCACATCGATGTGGTCATCGGCCAGGGCACAGTTGGCCTCGAGGTTTTAGAGCAGTTGCCGGATGTCGACAACATCATTGTGGCAATCGGTGGCGGCGGGCTAGCCGCTGGCGTTGCGGTTGCCGCCAAGTTGCGCGCCAAAGCCAACGGCCGCAAGGTCAAGGTCTATGGCGTGCAAGCAGAGCACGCGGCCGCATACCCATCGAGCATCAAAGCTGGCAAGGCGCTAGAGGTGCACACCACACCGACCATCGCTGACGGAATAGCCGTGGCCAAACCTGGCAAGATACCGTTTGAACTCATCAAAACCCACATCGATAAAGTGGTCACAGTCTCAGAGAACGAGATCGCTAAGGCAATCCTTGTGCTTATCGAACGCGCAAAACAGATTGTTGAGCCAGCCGGTGCGGTCGGTGTGGCTGCGCTTTTGGCTGGCAAACTAAAACTCAAAGGCAAGACCGTGGTCATTTTGTCGGGCGGCAACATGGACCCGTTGTTGTTGCAGCGCGTTGTGAAACATGGATTAGCCGCGGCCGAACGTTATACGAACATCAGCGTGATGCTTCC
>CAINTU010000016.1 GCA_903853515.1 uncultured Micrococcales bacterium
ACCGCGCAGCGCTGATCCGGTTGGCCGAGTCGGCATTTGGTTTAAGCGTGCGCTTGGCGACATCGGCAGCGCGGCAACTCTTACCAAAGGCAGCTTGCCAACCGGCACCACCAGTGCAAACATAATTGCCAGCGTGCAATCGCAACCAATTAGCAAGTGGATATCGCACATGCTGTTAGTTAGTGATAACACCGAGGCAGAATATTTAGCTCGCCTGGTGGCAAAGAAAGAGGGCTTCGACGGCTCGTTCTCGTCACTTGATGCCGCTTTGAAGCAAGCGCTAACCAATGCTGGCATCGATTCAACCGGTCTTGTGATTCATGATGGCTCAGGTGAAAGCATGACTAACGCAGCCTCGCCTCAGTTCATCAACTCGCTTCTAAAGTTTGTCTATTCAAGCCAGGGCACTTTCAAGCAGGTTTTGCAAGACTTGCCTGTTGCTGGCGAGTCAGGTTCGTTGCAGTCAAGATTCACGGGCGTTAATAAAGATGCCGTGGGCCACATCTTTGCTAAGACCGGCTGGACCGACATTGAATACAGCCTCGCTGGCCTAATCAAATCGAAAGACGGCACTGATCTGCTGTTTACCTTCTATGCTCTCGGCAAAGTGAAGGCAGATGCCAAGACTTCGTTAGATAACCTGGCCGCAGCCGTTTATCGTTGTGGCGATCGACTCAGCAGCGAAACCACCGTTGCATCACCCAGCCCCAGCCCCACCAACTAGCCCGACCAAATAGCCGAGAGGTCAACAAATGGCACTCACCGAAGCGCAACTTTTAGCGACGGTTCCTACCAAGCTCTATATAGCTGGCAAGTGGGTCGACGGTCACGGCGCAGGCCAGATTGCAGTCGAAGACCCAGCCACCGGCAAAACTCTTGTCGAGATTGCCAACGCTGATCACACCGACGCTCTGGCAGCGCTGACTGCGGCTGACGATGCTGCGGCTTCATGGGCAAAGGTGGCACCTCGCGAACGCGCAGAGATTTTGCGTCGCACATTCGATTTAGTGCGCGAACGCGCAGAAGACTACGCAACATTAATCAGCCTCGAGATGGGCAAGCCGATTGCCGAGGCTCGCGGTGAAGTCACCTATGGCAACGAATTTTTGCGTTGGTTCTCTGAAGAGGCTGTGCGCATAAGTGGTCGTTACGGCATTTCGCCTGAGGGCACTGGCCGCATGCTTGTTACCTCTAGACCAGTTGGCCCAGTTTTCGCGATCACTCCATGGAATTTTCCGCTGGCTATGGCCACTCGCAAGATTGGCCCCGCGCTTGCGGCTGGGTGCACCGTTGTTATCAAACCAGCAGAGCTAACCCCACTGACCACACTTTTGTTAGTCAAAACTTTTGAAGAAGCCGGATTGCCGGCAGGTGTGATCAACGTGATCACCACAAGCGAGTCGGCAGCTACCAGCGCGCCAGTTATCGCAGATTCAAGGTTGCGCAAAATTACCTTCACCGGTTCAACCCAGGTTGGTGTTAAGTTGCTTGAACAGTCAGCCAAAAATGTTTTGCGCTCTTCGATGGAACTCGGCGGCAATGCACCATTCATCGTTTTTGAAGACGCAGATCTAGAGGCGGCAGTTGAAGGCGCGATGCTAGCCAAGATGCGCAACATCGGCCAGGCTTGCACCGCGGCAAACCGTTTCATCATTCACGAATCTGTCGCCGACGAGTTTGCAGTGCGAATGGCTGAGCGCATGCAAGCCATGCCACTCGGTCGTGGCGTTGACCCGAACACCAAAATCGGCCCGGTTATCAACCAAAAGGCTCGAACCAATTTGCAGCGTTTAGTTGATGCGAGCATCACCGAAGGCGCAACACTTGTGACCGGTGGCGAGAGCGGCGATGGCGATGGCTATTTCTTTAAGCCGACAGTTTTGCTTGACGTGAAGCGTGGCAGCACAATTTTGAATGAAGAAATTTTTGGTCCAATCGCACCAATCACCAGGTTCTCGAGTGAGGCAGAGGCGATTGCCCTGGCCAACGATACGGTTTATGGGCTCGTCAGTTATGCGTTCACGCAAGATCTCAAACGCGGGCTTCGCGTCATCGAAAGTCTCGACACCGGCATGACCGGTCTCAACACCGGTTTGGTCTCGAATGCGGCGGCACCTTTCGGTGGAGTGAAGCAATCTGGTTTGGGTCGCGAGGGTGGGCCAGAGGGTATCAACGAATACCTTGAAACAAAATATGTGATGACCCCAGACCCAAGTTTGAAAGACTAAATTTTTGACAAAGACAGTTCGTTTCAACAGCGGCACCTCATATTCGCTGCATTTGTTGGCACCATTCGCTATCGCGCTTGCGGCCTGTGCTCCGGCAATTCTGGTGCTAACCAATCAAGTGCATATCTCTGCCCTTGCCGAATGCCTTTCATTCGGGCTCGCCATCGTTGCTGCCGCTTTCATTCTCGGTTGGATTGGCGAAGCTGCCGAGCTTGACCTGTCTGGTGGTCTTTCGGTAAGCATCTTGGCTTTGGTTGCGATTCTGCCAGAATACGTTGTCTCGATTTATTTCAGCTATGCCGCCGGCAAGAATCCCAGCCTGCTCGAATATTCCACCGCGAACCTAACCGGAGCAAATCGAATTGTTCAAGGATTCGGCTGGCCGATGGTGGCGCTCATCGCTTATTTTGCGGTGCGCAGGTTTAAGACCCGCAAGCTTGCGGTCGGCGATGCCGGTCGCAAATTTGGCATTCAACTCGATTCTGATTCAAGGTCAGACCTAGGATTTTTGATCATCGCATCACTTCTAATGCTTGTGGTCGCCTTCACCGGCCAAATGCATTTGCTAATCGGCATCGCGCTTGTCTTGGTTTTTGGCATTTATATGTGGCGCGTTTCTGGCTCTGAACGCGAAGAGCCAGAACTCGAAGGCACTGCCGCCTATGTTGGCGCATTGCCCAAAATTGCGCGACGCATTTTTATCGGGATCTT
Source organism: uncultured Micrococcales bacterium (assembly GCA_903853515.1). Taxonomy (GTDB): domain Bacteria; phylum Actinomycetota; class Actinomycetes; order Actinomycetales; family Microbacteriaceae; genus Rhodoluna. Next base: position 2,940 of record CAINTU010000016.1, read on the forward strand.
TTTGGTTATCGCAGCCAGCGTCATTTTTGTTTGCGCAGAACCATTCGGCACATCATTGATCGAGGTCGGTTCAAGCTTTGGCATTGACAAATATTTGCTGGTGCAGTGGCTTTCGCCACTGGCTTCAGAAGCACCAGAGTTCACGCTTGCCTTCATATTTGCTGCGCGCGGCAAACAGGCCGCCGGTCTTGCGATCTTGCTTTCGAGCAAACTAAACCAGTGGACCCTGTTGGCTGGCTCGATGCCGATTGCCTATGTCATCGGTGGTGGCACTGCCAGCTTGCCGATGACCGGCCGCGGCACAGAAGAGATTTGGTTGACCACCGCGCAGACCCTTTTGGGTGTCGCCCTGTTGCTTGGGTTGCGCTGGGGATTCAGGGCATCCATGGTGATGTTTGGTTTATTCATCGTAAGCGCGTGGCCAGACCCTGTGTTTAGAGACGAACTCGCCTGGGTTCACCTAGCCGTCGCTCTTGTTGTCTTCTGGTTCTATCGCGCAAAAATTCTAGAGACGCTGAAGGCACCTTTCGACCGACCAAAGCATTAGGGGTAGCCTTCGACTTATGCGAAAGATTGAAACGCCGGCACTCATCGCAGCAACAGTTGGACCGTTGATGACCATCGCGGGTTTCACTATCGCAGAGGCAAGCTGGCGAGGCTTTGATCCGATTGTGCACACCATAAGTGCGTTGGCCGCAAACGACGCACCAACAATCATATTTATGTCGACGATTTTCATCTTGAGTGGCTTTGCCGACATCACTGTTGGTTGGTATGCAAAGTCTTTCGGGGTGCCTGGTCGGCTTGCGATTCTGTTTGCCGGTGTCGCGACTTTTGCATTGACACTTTTTAATACGCCGAGTCAAACAAGCGAATCGCCACTTCATCAGGCTTGCGCAATCGTTGCTTTTTCGCTTCTCGCGTTTTGGCCGCTGTTGGCCGTTCGCCGAGGCCCAGATGTGCCACCGATGCTTAGGCCATTGCCGGGGATTATCGCCACTATAGTTTTGGTGTCGGTCTGCCTTTGGTTTTTATATACATGGATTGACCCGCACTCACACATCGAGGGACTAACCGAGCGAATCGGCGTGGCGGTTGAGGGCTGTTACCCCATGTTTGTGGTTTGGCACTCTTGGTTTTGGCAACGAAAGCGAGCAGGGTTATGAGTCTGTATTTTGCTGATGCAGAAGGCAACAAAACTGGTTCGACCAAGTTGGGCCAGCAGGTCTTGGCCGCCGCTGTTCAACCGCTAGACCCCGCACTTGCTGACGCCATTTTGGCCGAGCAGGCATGGCGCAAAACTTATGGGCAATATTTCGCCAAGGCTGCTGCCAGCGAATTTAGCTCAGCCAAAAGCGCCATTGCAGTGGCTCAGGGCGCGTTGCAGGCGTTCGAACAGGGCGTGCGAACCGCGACCGGCAGCTTGCTCTATGACGAGGTGCTCGCTGGCTGGCGCGATGATCGAGCGATGGTTGAGGTTGTTGCGGTCACGGGTAATGCCGAGCCAAAGAACATCGAAGTTCAAACTCAAAGAGAATTTATTGGCACTATGCCGGGTCACCAGCTTGGCGCCTATGGCAAGTTTTTGCAGCGCACAAATCTTGCCGAACAAGGTGTTGCCGACGAGTTAGATAAATTGGCGAAAACCAAACCGTTAGATCGCCTGCGAGTTTTGCAGAGTGAAATTTTGGTGGCGATTGCCGGTGGTGGTGAATATGCGCCAAGTCGTCTCTGGCTTCAATGGGGTGGCGCTGTTGCTGTGGTTGCTCGCCAACGGCAGCCGCTCTGGCAAGAACTGATTTCGCATGCGCGTTCGAGTGCCGGCACTTTGCTCGTGCCTGTTTTGCGCAGCCGACTAAAGCCAGGTCAGAGTGCTGCAGAACTCAGCGATCAAGAACTAGCTTCGGTTGCGGGCCTCGACCTTTTGGTCGACTACCGTGCGGCGGCCGCTTTTATCTCGACCATTGCTCGTCAAGATGCAAGACACATCACTATTGGTGCATATGCTTATGCCCCAGGTGCAGATCACATTTTTGTTTCGGCAGCGCAGCACGCGATTATTCGCGCGGCTTCGATTGCGTTGCCAAAGACTCGCATGGGGCTAAGCTGGCTCGGCACCCCAACTGACTCGTTCGCAGCGCCGGCAAGTTTTGTGCAAGACATCGACAAACGATTTGCGGCCCGCAGGGTCACCACAAAATTGCGCGACTCATTGCTTGCGCCAACTGGCCTCAAGAAAAACTCTTTTGCGAGTTTCACCAATAACGCAACCGGCGAATCGATGGTTGTGGTTGACCCAACCTCTAACCTTCAAGGCTCGAGCTACGCTCTGGCCAAACGCACCCAGCGCTATGACGCATACCTTACAGCCCACGAAGGCCGGCCCGTTGCATATTTGGTGGCCCCGCCGGCCCGCACCGCGAGCGTGCTCGATTACAAGATTCTGAATGCCACCTATGCCGGAGCCCCCGCCCTCGGCCTGCACCCTTTCGACACCGCCGAGGCAGTCTCGCTTGAGGCCTGCCTTTTGCTCGCAAGCCTTGTTGACCCCAAACCGATTGGGCAGATTGCGCCGGCTCTCTACCTAGATCAGGCAGTTCACGCGGGTCTTTGGCGCACAATCTATGCAACCGGCGGGTTGTTCAAGGCCGCAACAATCCTTGGATACCTGGCTAAGACCGACCGTCATTCGCCGCTCTAAAGCCACGCGAGCATCGGCGAAATGCAAGCGTTTACAGGGGTTGCCCGAACGTGCGACCATGCGATCAGGCAAAAACGCCTGTCTTGCCGAAATGCCCGTCAAATAGCCGATTCGCGATGAATCAAGGCTCGGTGCCCTCGCGCAAAACCCTTAAATAACGAATAGATAAAGACTCGGTGAAAGCGGTTTCTAGAAAGCGGTTTCAGGCATAAAGTCTAAGCAAGCCACGCTTTGTCGTGACTGCCATAAAAAGCACCATAAAACCCGCGATCACAAGTTCGCAGAAAAGGAAAATCCATGAGCAAGAAGTTGGGCATGCTAGCAAAGCTAGTTTCGCCAATCGTACTTCTGGCATCGGTATTTGCCGGCTCGGTGGCTCCAGCACATGCTGCAGGTTCACAGACGATTATTCGTCTTGACGGAATCTCAGGTGCAACAGCTACCGACAAGGCAACCGACGCCGCAACATTTGTTGGCAACGGCTGGTACAACCCAGGTCTTCGTTATTTCGAAACCCACCAGGTTGCCGGCACTACCCAGCACCTAAGCTACACAGTTACCGACGAAACCGGCGCAGCTGTTGCAGGTAAGACCATTCACTTGCTTATGGGTAAAGCTTGGTCGGGTTCAACCGCAGTTATCTCATCGGGCGGCCAAACCGCTGCCGGTGCTGACTGCTTCTGTGGCAACAACCAGGCATCTGTCGATGGCGTCACTGACTCTAACGGTCACGTTTCGTTCGACGTTGCAAACAACAACACTCCTTCACAGGGTGCAAACTACAACGCAGACCTAACGGCTGTCTATACAGGCACACACCTGTTTAGCCAGATTGCAGCTGTGTCAGGCGACGCTGGTGACGTGATCGACATCGTCGACATGGTTTTCACCAAGGATGCCGCCGCGCCTGCACCTTCTGACGCACAGCCTGTTATTCGTTTGGCTGGCATCGACACCAACAACGCTTTCGAGCGCAGTGGTGACGAGGGCACGTTCGTGGGTCAATACGGTTACCACGCTGGCTTGCGTGTGTTCACCAAGCAGTTGCCTGTTGGTTCAACCACCACTCTTAGCTATGTTGTGTCAAACGCAAAAGATGGCAAGAACATGGTTGGTGCAAAGGTGAACCTGCACGTCAACAAGGGATGGGCTGGCTCAAACGCTAACGTAACTGTTAACGGCACAAACGTTAACGGCACGCCTTATGTCGACTGTGGTGGATGGTACGGCCAATGCAACGATGGTGCAGTAATCACTGGCACCACCAACGCTGATGGCATCGTAACCTTCACACTGAAGAGCAACGATGTCGCTGCTGACGCAGCAGACACCCCATCTGCAGCCAACGTTGAATACACCGGCAAGCACTTGTTCAGCCAGATCACCGCAAACGTAGGTTCTGATGCAACTGACGTCGAAGACGTTGTTGACTTCGTGTTCTACAAGCCTGCGACTATTGACCCGAATGCTGGCCTAACCGCCACATTTGAAAACGGCGATGCCTCTGGTGCAGCTCTAGGTGGTGCAGCTGACTTCGGCGGCAACACTTCGGTAGTTGTTAACTCACCTGTAGCTGGCAACACTGGCATGGTAGGCAAGATCACTAACGGCGCAATCGGCTGGTCAGGAACCACATTCTTGATCTTGCCTCGCGGCTCACAGTTGATTTCTGCATCGAGCAAAATCGTTACCGTTGACTTCTATTCGACCACTCCATTGGATTCGGTTGTCTTGAAGCTTGAAGGTGGAACTGGCGAAGCTGCATCGCAGATCAGCGTTGCTCACGGTGGCACTGGTTGGGAAACCCTAACCTTTGACTTCAGTGGCGCGTTTGATCCAGCCGGCAACTACTTCAAGGCCAGCATCTTTGCTGACTTCTTGGGTTCAACTCACCCGGGTGGCGTTTATTACTTCGATAACGTTCACTTCGTTGGCGGCAGCAAGGCAGTAGTTACTGCACCAATGACTCACGCTTCGACATTGATCAACTTCGAATCAAACGACACCTCAGGTTATGCAATCGGCGCTACCAACGACTTTGGTGGTTCGGTTAGTTCGGTTGTCACCAATGCACCGTTGTTCGGTTCAACTGGTTCAACCTCGGCTGCAAAGATCATCCCAGGCAACAACTGCTGGGCTGGCACAACCTTGATTAGCATGGCTTGGGGTCAGTCGGGCATTTCGGCCGACGGCAAGATCGCCACTGCTAACGTTTGGGCACCAGCTGCCGGTTTGAGCGTCAAGCTCAAGATGGAAGACAGCAAAGACTCAAACGCCACCATCGAAACTGACACCACCACCACAAAGGTCGGTTGGCAGAAGTTGACTTGGGATTTCGGCACACCAACTGCAGGCACAGCAGCTTTCACTAGCGCACGTGTCTACAACAAGGTGAGCGTTTTCCCAGCGTTTGACTGTGGTGCTTCAGATGCACAGGTTGCAGCCGACCACAATGGCGCTGCTTGGTATCTAGATGACCTAGCAATGAACGGTGCGACCACTGCAGCAATCGCTGCGATGCCAGCACCGGTTGTAACTGGCCTAGCTTCGACTTCGGTTAAGGCTGGCGCGGTTTTGAACATCAACGGTACCGGTCTCTATGCACTGCCTGGCACTTCGGTTGTTCTTTACACCGCAGCTACCAAGACTGCAGCAGCTGTTAGCACAACGCTGACCGTTGTTGCTGGCTCAACCGATGGCACCAAGCTGGTTGTTAGTGGCCCAGCAAAGACCCAAAAGGGTATCTTGAAGGTCACAACAAATGGTGGATCGACTTCTAGCACTGCAACTCTGAGCGCAAGCTCGGTAGCAACCGCTAAGCCGGCCCTAACCATGTCAGCCAACCTAGTGAAGGCTGTCGGCGATGTTGTGACCCTAAACGGCGCAAACATTGGTTCAGCAACCGCAGTAACCATCGGTTCGACAACAGCAGCCTTTACGGTTCTTGACTCGGCCAGCATCTCGGTTACTGTTCCTGCAGGTGTTGTTTCTGGCACCGCAATTTCGGTTACCAACGCAGGTGGCACTGTTACCTCGACCAAGCTCGTTTATCTTGCACCAACAGTTGCTTCGGTAACTCAAAGTGCAAAGGTTGGCGACACAATCACAATCAGCGGAACCAACTTGGCCAAGCTGACCTCGATTGTCTTTGGCGGCAACAAGGCAGCTAAGGCTGTAACCAACTCGGCAACTTCGGTTACCGTTGTGGTTCCAACCGGCGCACTAACCGGCACCATCAAGTTGGTCAACGGCGGTGGAACCGTAAACACTGGTTCATTCACCGTTGTTCCACCAGCGCCAACCATCAAGTCGTTCACCCCAGTTACTGGTACCAAGGGAACAACCGTGGTTAGCGTTAGCGGTGCCAACCTGTTGAACGCAACTGTGACCCTAAACGGCACAGCAGTTACGATCAACGCCGGTGCAACTGCAACCTCACTTAAGTTCACAATTCCTGCTGGTGCAACCAGCGGCAAGATTGTGGTCACCACCGCTGGTGGAACCGCAACCTCGAGCGTGAACCTAACGGTTAAGTAACCCGCATAACTAACACAGGTCCCGCCTGCGAAAGCAGGCGTGACCTTTGCATTAAGCAAATCTTGAGTGCATTAAGCAGCCGGTGCGAAACCCATTTAGTGTGAAGCCGCATCTGGCACTGGCACTTGGGCAGAAAAAACTGTCAGGCCGATTGAGGCATCCCAGCGCAGCTTTGGTTCAATTAATAGTTGACTCAACATTTCTGTGCCAAGACTCGAATTGGCAGAAGTCGAGGGCTTTGAGCCGTTGTTAGTGCAGACAAGAGAGAGATTCTGATTTGGCAGGCTAAGAATTTCAAAGTTAATTCTGTCGGCGCCACCGTGCCTAATGGCGTTGCTCACCAATTCTTTGCAAACTTCATTAAGCACAAGCTGCACTCGAACGGTTCTGGTGATTATGTCTGCCACTTGGTCGCCAATCGTGAATTCAATCTCTGCGATACCAGCCCAAGTTTCAAGCAAATCGTTGAACGAATCTTGAGGGTTGATCTGAAGTGTGGGCGCCTGGCTGAGGCTAGATACCGCCCTTAACAAGTCTGATTCAATTAGCGCAATAGTTTGCTTATCTAATGGGCCCATTTTTGATCGCATAAGCGCTGCGGTTAGAGCTGACTGAACGGTGCCGTGCAAAGTTGATGTCCAAGCATTTTTCGAAAGCCAAAGAGCTTGTTCAAAGAGCTTGTTTTCACGTTGAATTTGGTCAACGAATTGCCGAAGCTGGCTCTCAGCAAGTGTGCGAGCGTGGTCGAGCAGGGAAGACCACGCAAACGATGTGGGAATGGTGATGCCAGAAACAAAATAGATGCCTGACAAAATCCAGCTCGAGGTCGTGTTTTGCAGGCTTGCCAAATAGATATATGTTGGCAGCACAGCTAAACCGCTTGCGGCTGCAAGAAAGACGACGGCGAGATTTGTGCGCACAGGCCTAAAGAACCGAAATGAAATTTTGATAAGCCAGAGTAGCCCCCAGTTCGCAACAATTCCCACGTCGGTATATAAGGTCGACTTATCTGGATACATGATCAATGCAAAAAGCAAGTAGCTCAAAGCCATCATCGGCAAAGCAGTGTTTGGCCGCAGCAAAGTTGAAATCTCGATGCGCTCAGGAAAACTCGAAATCACCGAATCCACCCTGTGGCTGCGCGCGGGCATAATCGCCATTCGCTTAGCCTCATTTGCGAGCTCGGCGTTTAGCGGTCGCACCTATGCATCGATAACATTTTGCAGTCGCTCTGCCAGACTCGAAGCGGCGCCAGCTTTAGAAAGTGAACTGAGCAATTCGGTCAAACGCGGCATCAACAATCGGCGAATTCGTTCACTAATAGCAATCTGCTCATCTTGCAAAATCTCGTTCGCCGACTCACGGTAACCAAGCAGCTCTGCTTCTGATTCTCGCAAGCGGCGCATAGTTTCAAGGTGGTCTAATCGCGCACTCATTGCCGTGGAATAGATCACAAAGAGAGCGACCCCTGTGAAAGCGCCACCAACAATTCGGAATGCCATGGTATTCGTTGTTTGCAATCCAAGCAGTTGCGCGACAACCGGAACGCTTGAGTTTTTGACAATGCCAGCTAGAGCTACGACCCACAGGTTAATCCATGGTGCAGATTTTTGGCTAGGCAGCCAATAACGCAAAATGATCAGGTAGGTGGCTAAGGGCAAAAGCGATAACAAATAGGTAACCGCGAATGAAACTAACCAGAGCCAAGTGAAGTTAGCCGTAATTACGGCATCGAAAGCAAGAGTTAGCAGTGCATAAATTATGAAGCCGAAGGCAAAGTAACCAAAGTTTATTGCCCGCCAGTTGCCAAGTCGACGCCAAGCAAGTCGGCTATAGCTGGTTCTTTTTGAAGGCATGACTCAAGTTTGACAGTTTGGTGAGTGCCACTAGAAACTATTTAAGGCGTTTTGACAACAACAGGCGATGGCCAATTAGAGCGACCGAAATTAAGACGCACGATGCCAAAAGCACTCCGTATTGAATTCCTACGCGAAGCAGCAGTGTGCCGGTGGTCGCCCCAAGACCGATGAGCAAAATCGAGAAGGCTCTGCGATGCCAGCTTTGACCCAGCTTTGCACCAAGCACTGAGTCATAAGCCAACCCGACGATGGTCGAGGTAACCACAACGGTATTGATGTCACGAACACCAATGTGCCTTGCCACACCGGCTTGGGCCCCCATGCCAAATGCTAAAAGTGAGGTGAGCACAACGTTGGTTGGGGCTTGGGCAAGCGTTGGCTGAACGGCGAGTGCAGACCCAACCATTGCCAAAAGAACTCCGGCACCGACCAAAAGCCCGGTGGAATGATGATTCCATCCGGCAACACGGTTTCTCAGAGTGCGCCCGGCAACCACAGCGCCGAGCATAAATGTGAACAGCGCAGCGAGAGGGCCAATAACTGGGATTCCGGTTGCACCGCCAAATCCCATAAACAAAATCACAACGTTGCCCGTCATGTTGCCCGTGAAAACCTTGTCTAAGCCCAGGTATCCGATTGCATCAAAAACACCGGTCGAGAATGTGAGAGCCGACATCAATATCAGCGCGGTGCGCTCGTCTGATTTTGTGATCGAACTGGTCATTACGTAATTCTAGGCTCGAGGTCGACTGCCGCCATCGAGTTATGCTGAACAGATGGAATCAAAAGCGCATGGCAATAGCCCGGTGGCGATTTTGATTTTCGATGGTGACTGCGGTTTTTGCACCAGCACGGCCAACTTTATTGTTCGTCGAGCGCTAGGCAAGATTGAGGCGCATCCGTGGCAATTTGTCGAACTGGCAAAATTCGGGCTAACCACAAAAGCGGCTTCGGCGAAAGTGCAACTAGTTAGCGGCGGCAAAAATTATGCCGGGCACGAAGCCTTTGTGCAGATCATGCAAATTAGCGGCCCGCCAGTTTTGCGTCAACTCTCGTTAATCGCACTAGTTAAACCATTTAGTTATGCGGCGAGAGCTCTCTATTGGCTTGTCGCGCGCTATCGCCATAAATTGCCAGGGGGCACACCGGCCTGCAAAATGCCGCGCTAACTGCCACCGCCGCTCAAAGACTAAACCAGCAAAGCAATAGAGTTGAACCAGAGGCCAAATGTGCCTCTTATATAGGAGTAACAATCATGGCTCAGAAGAATCCTTCGAAGAACACTGCAAAAACCCCAGCGGCTAAGAACCTAAAAGAAAAGCGCCTCGAAAAGAAGGCAAAATCTGAAGCGAAAGACCGCAAGAGCGAATAGTTTTTGCTTATTAGCGCGCTAGCTGAGATTCGAGATAGTTAGAGATATCGGCAATCACTCGATTATCGATTGAGTGGCCTAAACCTTCATGGGTTTTGGTAATCGCTCGGGTGTGGCTCTGCAGCCAAACATTGATTCTCGAAACAGCTTCGCGCGACACAATCTGGTCGGCAAGCCCGCTAAGGTTTACATCGATGGCAAGCCTGCAACTGGCATCACCGTTTCGAAAGACGGCAAGACCCTGGTCATGACCGTTCCTGCTCACGCAGCTGGCAAGGTCGATATCACAGTAACCACCAAGGATGGCTCATTCACGTTCCCACAGAGCTACGAATACATCCCTGGCGGAAACACTTCTGTCGGTTTCGTAATCTTTGGCGGTGACTCGTCGGTGCTAACCGCTGCCGGCAAGGCTTCGCTAGACAAGCTGATCAAGAGCATCCCGAAGAACGCCGTGATTGCCTCTGTTGGCATCAACGGTTGGGTTCACCGCACCGCAAGCACCAAGATCGACGCAGCGCTGTCGATTGCTCGTGCGACCGTTTCAGCTAAATACCTGAAGTCAAAGGGCATCAAGGGCGTTTATACCCTAGATGGCAAGGGCATCTATCACCTAGGCAACGAGCAAGACCGTCGCGCCGAGATTGAGATTGTCTGGACTAACTAGTCAAAGCCTCAAAATTGCACCACTAAAAGTGTGGGGTCGAGAAATCGGCCCCACACTTTTTGCTATTCTCGGCAAGGTAGCCAATAGCGAGGTCAAAATGAAACCAATTGAAAGACCGGCGTTCTATGCAGCGCTGATCGGCCCAATTCAGTCAGCCCTAGGATGGCTCATCGCCGGCTCGCTCTGGGCAGGTTATGACCCCGCTCGCCAAACGATCAGCGAGCTTGCATCGCCAGAGTCGCCAGTCAAAGTAATCATGTCTTCGTTTTTTGTGTTCGGTGGAATATTGACCGTTATCGTGTCGCACTATGCAAAGACTTTTGCCCTCGGCGGCCGCATCGCGCTATTGGTCTCGGCCATTTGCACATTTGGTCTAACAATTTTTCCGACCCCGTTGATTGGTGCCTCAACTATGCACCGCATCTTCGCCATCAGTTCATTCGCGATCTCGGCAGGTTGGCCACTATTGGCTATGCGCAAAGATAAACGCGCACCTTGGCCGATTCGCCCGACGGCGACAATAATCGGCACCGCCATTCAGGCAACGCTAGCAATCTCGTTCTTGATTGTCTGGAGCGATCCGAACGCGCTGAACAT
>CAINTU010000017.1 GCA_903853515.1 uncultured Micrococcales bacterium
ACACCGGCGTATTTGACCACGTGCGAAAGCTTTTCGCTGACACCCCTGAAAGCAAGGCAAGGGGATACCAGCAAGGCCGGTTCTCGTTCAACGTTAAGGGTGGCCGCTGCGAGTCGTGCAGTGGCGATGGCACTCTAAAGATCGAAATGAACTTCTTGCCTGATGTTTATGTGGCGTGTGAGGTGTGTCACGGTGCGCGTTATAACCGAGAGACACTTCAAGTGCGATATAAAGGCAAGACAATCGCTGAAGTGCTTGAGATGCCAATCGCCGAGGCAGCCGAATTTTTCGCGGCGATTTCATCGATTGCACGTTACCTCGAAACCTTGGTTGAGGTTGGCCTCGGCTATGTGCGCCTGGGCCAATCAGCGACGACGCTTTCGGGCGGCGAGGCTCAGCGAGTCAAGCTCGCCACCGAATTGCAGCGACGCTCAAACGGTCGAAGCATATATGTGCTCGACGAGCCAACCACCGGTTTGCACTTCGAAGACGTGCGCAAACTTTTGCTTGTGCTCTCAGGTCTTGTCGACAAGGGCAACACAGTCATTGTCATCGAACACAATCTTGATGTGATCAAGAGCGCTGACCATGTGATCGACATGGGGCCAGAGGGAGGCTCTGGCGGCGGTCAGGTTATTGCAGTGGGCACTCCAGAGCAGGTTGCCAAGAATGCCAAGTCGTTCACCGGAAAGTTTCTTGCCGAGATTTTGAAGTAACCATGGCAAACGAGCTTGCTTTCAGGCCCAAGACTTCCGAGATTCCAACGAACCCCGGTGTATATCGCTTTCTTGACGCCAACGGCAGGGTTATTTATGTCGGCAAAGCCAAAAACTTGCGAGCCAGGCTCTCGAGCTATTTCGCTCCGTTAGACACGCTTCTTGAGAAAACTCGTCGAATGGTGCTCACCGCGCGCGATGTGAACTGGACCATCGTAAAGTCTGAATTTGAAGCTCTGCAACTCGAATTCACTTGGATCAAAGAGTTTGACCCGCCATTTAATGTGCGCTTCAAGGATGACAAGAGTTACCCATACCTGGCTGTTTCGGTTGGCGATAGCGTGCCTCGCGTATTTGTCACGCGCAACAGGGAATCAAAGGGTGTCAAGTATTTCGGCCCGTTCACGCAAAGTTGGGCAATTAGAGAGTCGCTCGATATCTTGCTCAAGGTATACCCGATGCGTTCTTGCTCGGCCGGGGTTTATCGTCGCGCCGAGTTGACCGGCCGCGCCTGCCTGCTCGCCGACATAGGCAAGTGCTCGGCGCCATGCATCAAAAGGGTAGATGCCGAGACACATCGCGAGACGACTCGTGCGCTTGTAGATTTCATGTCTGGCTCTGATCTCTCGCATATCAGCGAATTGAAATCTCGCATGACAAAGGCTGCCGAACTTGAGCAATACGAACTGGCCGCAAAACTGCGTGACAACATCGCAGCACTGCAAACCATTTCAGAGAAAAGCACAGTAGTTTTCAGTGACCAGACCGATGCCGACCTATTTGCCTTCGCCGATGATGACCTAGCAGCCGCGGTCAGCATGTTTATCGTCCGTGGTGGCCGCATCAGAGGTGCTCGGGGTTGGGTTGTCGATAAAGAGCTAGAGCGATCTGGTGCAGAGCTCGTCGAATACATTTTGCAAAATGTTTATGGCGGCGAAAACGATGCCCCGCCACCTAGAGAAGTGCTGGTGCCTGAGCTGCCAGATGATGCAGAGGCAATCACCGCTTGGTTGAGCAAGTTGCGCGGCAGTTCGGTAGAACTGCGAGTGCCGCAGCGCGGCGATAAGCGAGCCCTGTCACAAACCGCTCACGAAAACGCGAGTCACTCACTTAAACTTTACAAACTCCGCCGAGTCAACGACTTCACCGCCCGCACCGAGGCACTGGCCGCGATTCAAAAATCCCTGGGACTTGCCACCGCGCCGTTGCGAATCGAATGCTTCGATGTTTCGCATTTAGGGGGCACAGGCATCGTCGCATCGATGGTGGTATTTGAAGACGGACTGCCAAAGAAAGATCAATACCGCAGGTTCAACATCGAATCATCGCCTGATGACACCGAATCTATTTATCAAACTCTGATGCGTCGCTTGAAGTACTTGAACTTGCCAAGCGAAGACAGCGGACGGTTCGCATATCGACCAGGCTTGCTGATTGTCGACGGTGGTGAGCCACAGGTCAACGCCGCAGCAAGGGCACTCAAAGATTCAGGAATCACCGACATGGCCGTGGTTGGCCTTGCAAAGCGACTCGAAGAGATTTGGCTTCCCGACAATCCATTCCCGGTTATTTTTGCAAGAGCAAGCGACGAGCTCTTTATGCTTCAGCGAATTCGCGACGAAGCTCACCGCTTTGCGATAAGTGCGCAACGTAATAAGCGCAGTTCTGCAATCGCCACCGAGCTCAGCGAGATTGCTGGCCTAGGCGATAAGCGAGTGGCCGCACTGCTGCGCCGATTCGGCTCTGCCAAACGCCTGCGTGCTGCCACGGTTGCCGAGATTGCCGAGGTCGCATCAATCGGCGAAGTTTTGGCAGCCTCGATTGTCGAGGCACTGAGCGGCACAGCAGAGCCTAAAAGCGAATAAAACTGGCTAAATAATGCAGTTTTTTGTAAAGATTTGGCTAAAGGCAGGCCATTTGTCGAATTTGCGACACGCCGAAGAGCCAAACTTTGTAAAGTTGAGCCACACCCTCAGAAAGACTGCAGATGCCAAGCACTAACAGCAATGAACTGCTGATAGTTACAGGCATGTCTGGTGCAGGACGCTCAACCGTGGGCAACGCCCTCGAAGACCTTGGTTGGTACGTTGTCGATAACCTGCCGCCACAGATGCTCGGGCCGATAGCCGAGCTTTTCAATGGTGAGACAACTTCGTTGCCTCGCCTCGCTGTAGTCATCGATGTGCGCGGTGGCGATCTATTTAGCGATTTGCGAATGCACCTCGATTCACTAAAGGCACGTGAGATTTCATCCCGGGTGCTTTTTCTAGATGCTTCTGATCAATCTCTTGTGCGTCGTTTCGAACAGGTTCGCAGACCTCATCCATTGCAGGCTGATGGCACGCTGCTTGACGGTATCTCAACTGAACGCGCCAGACTTACTGGGCTTCGAGAGCACGCCGACGTGGTTATCGACACGAGCGATCTAAACATTCATCAACTGTCAAACCGAATTTCTGAACACTTTGCGCTCGAATCGAGTGCAAAACTGCAGGTGACTTTGATGAGTTTCGGGTTCAAATACGGAATACCTACTGACGCAGATTTGGTTGCAGATGTGCGCTTTTTGCCGAATCCCTTCTGGATCGAAGATTTGCGCCCATACTCAGGACTTGATCAACCGGTAGCCGATTACGTGCTGACACAAAATGGCGCGGCAGATTTCTTGACCAACTACCGCAGCGCGCTCGAGCCGGTTCTCTCGGGTTACCAACGCGAAAACAAGCGTTATGCAACTATCGCGGTGGGTTGCACAGGCGGCAAGCATCGATCAGTCGCGATGGCGATAGCTCTCGCCAAACTTTTAGACCGCACAGACATAAATGTGACCGTGCGTCACCGAGATTTAGGCAAGGAATAGAAAATGGCATTGACTTTAGAACTCAAGGATGAGCTTGCTCGGGTAGAGGTTAAAAAGAGCAGCGTTCGTGCGGCTGAGCTCGCAACGATTCTGCGCTTTTGCGGCGGTCTGCACCTCGTTAGTGGCAAAATCGTCATCGAAATCGAGGTCGATACAGCCCAATTGGCGAGGCGGGTGCGCAAAGATTTGACTGAAGTCTTTGGTGTCGCGAGCGAGCTTGCCGTTATTCAAGCAGGCGGCATCAGAAAGACCACGCGCTATCAAATCAGAGTTTTGCAGGGTGCCGACATCCTTGCCCGTCAAACCGGACTCGTCGACTCACGCAATCGACCTGTGCGTGGCTTGCCGGCGATCTTGGTGTCAGGCAGCAAGGCTGATGCAGAAGCGGTTTGGCGTGGCGCGATTCTTGCACACGGTTCGCTAACTGACCCAGGACGTTCTGCAACGCTCGAAATCACGGCGCCAGGCAATGAAGCCGCCATGGCTCTCGTGGGTGTTGCACGACGACTAGATGTGACCGCGAAGGTTCGTGAAGCCCGCGGCGCATTTCGCGTTGTTGTTCGCGAAGGTGACGCAATCGCGACGGTCTTGAAGCATATTGGCGCTCACGGAATCGTGTTGCGCTATGAAGAGTTGCGAGTTCGTCGTGAGGTTCGTGGCAAACAAAATCGCCTAGCGAATTTTGACAACGCCAACCTGATGCGCTCAGCCCAGGCCGCAGTAGCCTCGGGTGCTCGTGTTGCGAGAGCCTTAGAGATTCTCGGCGACGAAATTCCTGAACACCTCAAGATGGCAGGCGAGTTGCGCCTAACCAATCGTGATGCAAGTCTCGACGATTTAGGCCGCTTGGCTAGCCCGCCACTAACCAAGGATGCCGTTGCGGGTCGAATCCGCAGACTTCTCGCACTTGCCGACAAGACAGCTTTCGATAAGGGAATTCCTGACACCAAGGCCTATTTGCCTGACGACGAAGTCGATTAGCACACACATCACCGTTTTATATCGCAAAATAGAAGCACTACTAAGGAGCCGCAAATGAGCAAGTACGTTCTGCCAGATCTTTCATATGATTACGGTGCACTTGAGCCAAACATCTCAGGCAAAATCATGGAACTTCACCATGACAAGCACCACCTTGCCTATGTAAACGGCGCGAACTCTGCCCTTGATCTGCTTGCCGAGGCTCGCGAGAAGAACGACCTAACCTGGGTAAACAAGCTGCAGAAAGACTTGGCATTCAACCTTGCCGGTCACGTGAACCACACTGTGTTTTGGCGAAACCTTTCGCCCGAGGGCGGCGACAAGCCCACCGGCGAACTCGCTTCGGCCATTGACGAGTTCTTTGGTTCATACGATGGCTTCAGGGCACACTTCACAGCGAGCGCACTTGGCATCCAAGGCAGCGGTTGGGCGATTCTTGCCTGGGATATTCTTGGTCAAAAATTGATCATCGAACAGCTTTATGACCACCAGGGCAACTTGGCTGTCGGCAGCTTGCCGCTTTTGATGCTCGACATGTGGGAACACGCGTTCTACCTCGACTATCAAAACGTCAAGGGCGAATACGTCAAAGCCTTCTGGAACATTGTCAACTGGGCTGACGTTCAAGAGCGCTTCACTCAGGCAAGCACTAAAACTGCGGGTCTGCTGCTAGTCTAAAAAGAGCTTTTCCACCCGAAGATGC
>CAINTU010000018.1 GCA_903853515.1 uncultured Micrococcales bacterium
AGAATCAGCAACGAGTCTGGCCCCAAGATGAACATCACTCCCTTTTTCTTCGAACTTTACAACCCCTGTTCTTTGATAATCGATTCCATCACTATTTAGAGTTAGTGGTGATATGGGTAATAGGCGGCTGTCTGCCCTGAAATGACCCAAATGAATTTTGATTTTTGGGTTTAATGTTGCCAAGGCTCGAAAGTATGTCTTTTGGCGGTTAACCATTTTGTCTGCCGCTGCGTATCGGGCCAAAAGTGGCGCACTGAAATAGTGAATCAACCTAATCTCGTAGTCAACGAACATTATTTCTACCATCTGCAATAGGTTGAGCCACCTAAGTTCAGGCGAGCTCTTTAGGCGCACTTTATACAGGTTGTGGCCATCAACATACACAACAGCAGTGGGTCTAGGGGCATCCGGCACTTCAAGAGCCTAGGCAAACTAACAATCCGACGTGGCAGTTATCAACAAACTACATTGGGCACTGTGGCAAACTAACCACATGACCCAACTTGATGATTTGATTGCCGTTGCAGCAAGGTTGCGTGCACCTGGCGGTTGCCCGTGGGATGCCGAGCAGACGCACCGGTCGCTCGTGCAATATCTGCTCGAAGAGACGCACGAATTGATTGAGGCTATCGAGTCTGGCAATCGCGAAGAAATTCTTGAAGAGATTGGCGATGTGCTTTACCAAGTTGTTTTTCACAGCGATCTAGCCGCCAGCGGCAGTTTGGGCGAGCCTTTCGACATTCAAGATGTCGCAAAGTTGACAGCCGAAAAGATGCGTGGGCGTCATCCACATGTTTTTGGCACTGCCGAAGAACTCGAGAAGTTTGCTGCCAAGACTGGTGATGACGTGATGTTGAACTGGGATTCACATAAGCAGCGCGAAAAGCCTGAGCGCAGTTCTGTGCTTGATGGCATTCCGCAATCTTTGCCAGCGCTGGCTTTGGCCAACAAAGTTATTGGCAAGGCTCAAAAGATTGATTTGCTCGATGCACAAGCAGCCTCGCCACTTCAGTTCGAAGACGAGGCGCAACTCGGTGGCTTGTTGTTGGCGATTGTGCAGTCTGCTAAGGCCGCGGGCTTAGACAGCGAGCGCGCCCTGCGCGAAGCAACCAGAGATTTGATGGCAGATATTCGCAAGGCCGAAGTGTTAAGCGCAAGCGATGCTGGCGTTATTGCTACCGGTGAACTCGACTAAAGCAGGTTAAAACAAATCCGGCCACAGCTTTTGCTATGGCCCGATTTGTTATGTGCAAATTTAGCGACGAACTAGTGGGCGTCCCTGCGCGTCTTTCATCTGGTCGGTTGCGATCAAGATGATGTCGATGAGTGCCCAGATGCCACATCCACCTGCGGTTAGCAACTTGGCGATGCCGATGCCGGTGTGGCCTAGATAGAAGCGGTCAACGCCCAAGTAACCCAAAAAGATGCTGAGCAATAGTGCGGTTAGCCAGTCACGCTGTGGTGTGCTTGCGTTGGTTGGTGTTTGGAATTCAGACATGGGGGCTCCTTGTTGTTGTGCGGATGTCTCCAGATGAGAATAGGGCAAGCCGGCGACATTGGGCACCAAATGCCAACATCTATATAGGCTCGTTATGTGCAGGCGCGTTCGCTTAATAGGCCATTGTGGCAATACGGCGCGCTTGCCGCTGGGTTGGCTGGCTATTGGTTCGTTTTACCGCACAAATATTGGTTGCCATGCCCGATCAAAGCTGTCACAGGTCTTTATTGCCCAGGATGCGG
>CAINTU010000019.1 GCA_903853515.1 uncultured Micrococcales bacterium
CTGCCGGTTAGTGCTCTTCGCAGTGAGATTCTTGAGGCGATCAAGAGCAATCAGGTGGTTGTTATTGCTGGCGCGACGGGTTCGGGCAAAACCACGCAGATACCCAAAATGTGCCTCGAGTTGGGGCGCTCAAGCATCGCCCATACTCAACCAAGACGCATCGCGGCAAGAGCTGTGGCCGAACGCATCGCTGAAGAGCTAAAGACCGAACTCGGTGACCTTGTCGGCTATCAGGTCAGGTTCACCGATAAGTCGAGCGCAAAAACAAAAATCAAAGTGATGACCGATGGCATCTTGCTCAACGCCATGCAGCGAAATAAAAAACTCGAACAATACGACACCATCATCATCGACGAGGCTCACGAACGAAGCCTTAACATCGACTTCTTGCTCGGCTATCTGAAACAAATCTTGCCAAAGCGTCCAGATCTAAAAATCATCATTACATCGGCAACCATCGACCCTGGCTCATTCAGCAAGTTTTTCAATGATGCGCCAATCATCGAAGCATCTGGGCGCACGTTCCCGATTGAGATTCGCTATCGCCCGATCAATCAAGACGAAGAAGAAAACCCAGACCCCGACGCCGTCACAACTGGTCGCGATTACATCGACGGAATCATCGCCGCGCTCGAAGAGCTGGCAACCGAACCCCAAGGCGATGTTCTTGTTTTTCTGTCGGGCGAATCTGAAATCAAAGATGCCATAAATGCGATTCACGGCCGCATCACATCGGGTGTGCTGGGTAACGGCATCGAGGTGCTGCCACTCTATGGTCGGCTCTCGGCAGCTGAACAGCATAGAGTCTTCGAAACCAGCAAGCAGGCGGGGCTCAAAAGACGAATCGTCTTGGCAACCAACGTTGCCGAAACTTCGCTTACGATACCGAACATTAAATATGTAATCGACGCCGGCACAGCACGCATCTCGAGGTATTCGCCTGCTGCCAAAGTTCAACGACTGCCGATTGAGGCCATCTCGAAGGCCAGCGCCAACCAAAGAGCGGGTCGCGCCGGCCGAACCAGCCCCGGCATCGTAATCAGGCTCTATTCGCAAGACGACTATGAAGCCAAGGCTGATTACACCGACCCCGAGATTTTGCGCACCAACCTTGCGTCGGTAATTTTGCAGGCTGCACAGCTTGGCCTCGGCGACATTACTGAATTCCCCTTTTTGCAACCGCCTGATAGCCGACGAGTCAAAGACGGCATCGCGCTGCTAGAAGAACTCGGCTGCCTAAAAGACCCTAAAAGCAAAAATGTGGCGCTCACCGAAATCGGACGAAGCTTAGCCAGATTGCCGATTGAGCCGCGCTTTGGGCGCATGCTGATCGAATCTAAAAACCACAATCTTGTGCGCGAGGTGCTAATCATTGTGGCAGGGCTAACCATTCAAGATCCGCGTGAACGGCCAGTGCTAAAACGTGCAGTCGCCGATGCAGCCCACGCAAGGTTCGCCGACCCTACGAGTGATTTTTTGACTCTGCTGAACCTCTATAACTACATCGAAAAAAATCAGAAGACACTCTCGTCATCTGCGTTCAGAAGGCTGTGCAAAGCCGAATACCTGAACTATCTCAGAATTCGAGAATGGCAAGACCTCATCAAGCAAGTCACAATAATTGCCAAACCCCTTGGATTAGTCGTGGGTCAACCAAAAGTCGATCCAGACGGCATTCACAAAAGTTTGCTCGCAGGGCTGCTGTCTCAAATTGGCCTCAGGCAGCTAAATGATAAGAAGCCCACAGACTCTGCAAAAAAATCTGATAAACCAGCTAAGGCCAACAACGAATACCTAGGTTCGAGCGGCAAAAAGTTCGTCATTTTTCCGGGCTCAACACTTGCTAAGAAGCCGCCGCTGGCAGTCATGAGCGCCGAGCTGGTCGAGACCAGCAGGCTGTTCGCGCGCATGAATGCCGCAATAAATCCAGAGTGGGCCGAGTCGCTGGCCGGCGAGCTTTGCAAGCGCAGTTTCAATGAGCCGCATTGGCAGAAATCCCAGGGATCGGTTGTGGCGTATGAAAAAGTGACGCTGTTTGGTGTTGCAATCGTTGCCGCCAGAAGAATGCAATATTCGCGCATAGACATGGCGCTGTGTCGAGAACTATTCATTAGGCATGCACTGGTGCAAGGCGAGTGGGATTCAAAGCAGGCCTTCGACAGAGACAACCGACACTTGCTTAAACGGCTCGAGGTTTTAGCAGAGTCTGCAAAGAAGCCTCAATACGTTCCCGATGAAGACGATGTTTATCGTTTCTATGACGCGAGAATTCCGAGCGATATAGTTTCGACCAGAAGCTTTGAAGGCTGGCACAAAAAGGCCCAACGTGTCACACCAAATTTTCTTGTTATGACTCGAGAAGACTTGATGCACGTCGAGGCAAATCATCGACGTGAGGTTTCAAATAAATTCACAGTTGGCGACAAAGTTTTCAAACTCGAATATAAAAGCCAACCTGGTGAAGTCGAAGATGGTCTCACCGTCGAAATTGGGGTTGCCGAGCTTGAGGCCATTAGTCGAGATGCTTTCGATTGGCTTGCGCCTGAACTAAGAGAAGACCTGATTGCCGAGCTGATCAGAACCCTGCCTAAAAGCATTAGGCGCAACGTTGTGCCAGCGCTCGATTGGGCCAAAAAAGCAATAGCCACCTTGCCCCCGAATCCCACAGAGCCCCTAGTCGAGACCGTTGCCAAAACCTTGCGCACGCTTAGCCAAACACACATGACCGCAGCAGATTTTAGATTTAGCGAACTGCCGACAAACTTGCGCATGACCTACAAAGTGGTCTCGGCTAAAAAGCAGGTGCTTGGCACGGGGCTTGATCTTGATGAAATCAAACAAAAATTGGTGCCAGCATTTGTGAAACCAAGGTCAGGTCAACCCAAAGTGCTTGCCCAAAACCTTGATTCGATAAAAGCGAAGAACGCCTTCGTATCAACGACACTGCCTCACCTAGCCCTGCCGGTCAGCCAAATCACCGATGAGTTCACAAAAGAACAAAAACTTGCTTTGGTTGCGGTCGGCTATCGAAACATCGCAGACTTTGTTGAAGACGTGGCTCTAGCCCTGGTCGACGAACACACCCAAGATTTAGACCCAACAAAACTGGAATCCCTAAAAGTTGCCGAGCTCGTCAACAATCGCCTAACCGGTGAATGTCGCATTGCCATAGATCTGATTGCACAAATTGCCGAACTCGCAAAAGATGCGGGTAAGGCGATTTCGGGCATCCAAGAGATATCTTTGCTATTTGTTCTAGCCAATCAGAAGAAGCACATCGCGCAATTGTTGCCAAACAAAATCGTTAGCAGCACGGGGCTCACAGAGCTGGCGCGAGTGCCGATATATCTGCAGTCAAACAAAATGCGTACTGCAAAGTTGTTAGAAGACTTTGAGCGCGACAGGCGACTCGAAATCGAACTAAACGAAGCGATCTTGTTATTCGAGAATGCTGGCGGCACGATCCCCGTCAAAGAGGGCATGCCACAAAACATTTTCAAAGCCAGGTGGGCTATCGAAGAGTTTCGAGTGAACCTCTTTGCCCAAACGTTAGGCGCAGCCGGGCCGGTGTCGCTAGAGCGCATCAAGAAGATCATCAACGGCTAGACACGCCGGCGGCCAAAACTTGCTATTTGCATACTAAGTATGCATATATAGAGCATGAGCTTAAAACACAGCATCCTTGCGGTTCTCACCCTAGGCGATTGCCACGGATACCAGATTCGCCAAGAAATTGAATCGCGCACTGGCCAGACTTACGACATCAACATCGGCCAAATTTATTCGACACTCGAACGGCTGCAGCGCGACGGCTACGTAACGGCAAATAAGCAAAACAGTGAGGGTCAGATTACCTATTCGATCACGGTCTCGGGAAAATCTGAAGCGAACGACTGGTTGAATGCACCGGTATTGCAATCAACGCCAGTAAAAAACGAACTTGCAATCAAGTTGGCCTTAGCAGTGACAATCCCTGGGGTGAACACTGAACGTATATTGCAGTTGCAACGCATCTCTGCTCTGCAGAATTTGCAGACATTGACCACAGCCAAAATGGCAACCAACCCTTTAGATTCCACCGACCTGGCTTGGCAACTCATTCTCGACTCGCAAATTTTTAGTCTCGAATCAGAACTGCGTTGGCTCGACCACGTCGAAGGTGTGCTTACTGCAAGCGCTGCCAGAGGTCTAAATCCGCAGAACGCTTTGAGTGCCAATCTTGCCCGTCGTGGCCGCCCAATCAAAAACGAAAGAAGCAACTAATGAGTGCAGCGCTGATAGAACTTAGCAACATTCAAAAAACCTACGGCTCAGGCGAGGCACAGGTGACTGCCCTCAATGGTGTGAGCATTGAGGTTGCAGCAGGTGAACTCGTTGCGATCATGGGTTCATCTGGTTCTGGCAAGTCGACTCTGCTAGCTATCGCCGGTGGACTCGAGAAACCCGATTCGGGCACGGTGCGAGTGAACCAGCGCGAACTATTTTCGATTGCCGAAAAAGAGATGGCTCGACTTCGAAGACAAACCATCGGCTATGTATTTCAAGACTTCAATCTGATTCCTTCATTAACGGTGATTGAAAACGTTGCCCTGCCACTTGAACTCGACGGCGTCGCCAAGTCGCAGGCACGCCGATCAGCGTTAGAAGCTCTAGAGCTCATGGGAATAGCCCTAGTTGGCAAGCGTTTCGCAGACGAAATCTCTGGTGGTCAACGCCAACGCGTTGCCATTGCCAGAAGCATTGTTGGTTCGCGCAAGGTGATTCTTGCCGATGAGCCAACAGGGGCCCTCGATTCACGCACCGGTGAGAGCGTAATCCGTGCACTTAAAGAACGTATTGATGCTGGAGCTGCCGGAATTTTGGTGACCCACGATGCTAAAAACGCTGCATGGGCTGACCGAATTTTGCTGATCAAAGATGGCGTGATTGTTGACGAGGCCCGCACAAAGCGCGACCTAAACGAACTGGTCAAAAATGTTTAGCCATTTTCGCTCCAGACTAAACAGTCGGCTTATTGGTCTGCGCATGGCGCGTCGCGATGTGCTACGCAACAAGTTTCAATCTGTACTGGTGATTTTGGCAATCGCCATGCCGATCACTTTGGCTGCGTTTGCATTCACGCACCGCGAAAGCACACACGCAACCAGCGCTGAAACGGCTGAGTATTCGCTAGGCACGGCACAGGCTAAAGTCGAGGCTTTTGCGCCACCCAGCAAACGGAACGTTCAATACCCAGATCACTTTGGATTGGTCTATTTAAACAAGGATGGCTCAAGTTTTGTGCTGGATGGCACCTCACCCAAGCACGTGGATCCGCGCAAACTTTTGCCAGGTTATAGCTGGCTGAGCGAGCGACAGACGACGCAATTAGTCAAAACAAAATTCGGCAACACGCACTTGTCGGTTATCGAAGTGGATGCTGCTAACAAAAAGCTTGCTGGTCGCTATTTTGGTTTCGCAGGTGAAGCGCCATCTGACTTCACCACCGTTTTGGTGAATCGGGCAGCTCTCACCAGACTGCACGCTCAAGTGGGCTCGACCATAAATTTCAGCGCGCTTGGTCGCGCCGCAAAAATCCTTGGCACTATTGAAGA
>CAINTU010000020.1 GCA_903853515.1 uncultured Micrococcales bacterium
ATTTTTGCTATGTCATGTTCAGCGACGCTCTTGCTGGTCAACAACTTTTCGAACTCATCGCTCAAGTTTTCAGAAGATTCAGCCAGGGCGAGTTTGGTAAGGGCGACCAATACCGTGCGCTTGCCCTCACGCAAATCGTCACCCGCAGGTTTACCGGTAATTTCAGGATCACCAAAAACACCTAAGACGTCGTCGCGCAGTTGAAACGCTGTGCCAAGAGGTATTCCAAAGTTTGTCATCGCATGCAGCAGTTCTTCGCTGGCACCGGCAAAGCTTGCACCAATTCGAAGTGGCGCTTCGATGCTGTATTTCGCGGTTTTATATAGAATCACTTTTTCGGCTCGGCCGACAGCTTCTTTGATGTCTCGCATTGGAGCGGCGTTTTCTTCGAGCACATCGAGGTATTGCCCAGCCATCACTTCGACTCTCATCAAACTGAACTCGTCGCGGCAAGCACCCTCGATTTCTTTGTTGACAGAGTGCAGAAGGGCGTTGCCAAAAATCTCGCTTGACCAACCCAACATCAGATCGCCAACCAAAACCGATCCAGCGGTGCCGAAGCGCTCGGCTGAGCCTGCCCATTTTTGGCTTTCGTGCATAGCTTCAAATCTTTTGTGAACTGCAGGCGCGCCGCGACGGGTATCTGATTGATCGAGAAGGTCATCGTGAACTAGGGCAGCGGCATGGAACATTTCTAGCGCCGATGCGATACCTACAAGCCCAGCCTCGCTTTCGCGCAATTGTTCGTCGGTGAGGGTGCTTTGGGCAATGGCCGCACGCCAGGCCCAATAACAAAAGAGTGCTCTAAAGCGCTTGCCACCGCCGAGAAGGCTCTGGGTGAAATCGACTACAGGCACCAAATCGGTTGAAATCGCTTCAAATTCAGTTCGGCGGGCTGCACAAAAGTCGTCAAGTTGGCTTTGAACCTCGGCCAGCAGCGCTTGGGTAGTTTTCACAGCAATAGCCTAACCGCGGGCACAGAGTTAAGATTTGAATGAACGTTGTAGCGGTCTAAGAAAGTTGCAGAATCGACATGGCACTGTCTAATGAAGAACAAAAGATTCTCGACGAGCTCGAAAAGAGCCTGGGTAAGGCCTCACGCTCTAGCGAGAAGCTAAGCGCCAAGACACCTAAGCAAAAAACAAACTTCGCGCTTGAACTAGTTGTCGGCTCGCTTTTGGCGGTGGCAGCAATTGTTCTTCTCGTGGTGGCTTCAGCGACGCATCTAGTTTTCATAGGCATCATCGCCTTTGTTTTGATGCTCGGTGGCCTTTACCTTGTTAGTCAAAACTGGTCTAGCAGTGCACTACGTGCCAATCGAGAGCCAAAATCGCGCAATTCTGTCTCTGATTTGCCGAACAAAGGCTTTTTTCAAGAGCGCTGGGATCAGCGCAATGGCGATAACTCCTAAACTTTTGAGCAGTTTTAGGGCAATTTAGCCCAGCAAAAAGACAGCTTCCTGGCGTTTTTGGCGCTTCTGTCGCCGGCGCTACCCAAAATCCATCCGTTTCTGGCAGATTTTGCGATTTTCCCTCCACTTTTCAACCCTTGAAATATCAGGGCTAGACACGCCAGAATAGAAACTTCACTTGCAAATTGTTCAATTTGTGGATGAAAGTGGGGTATAGTGGAGCACACTAGAACAATGTCGAGTTTGAAAGGGGTAGCAGATGTTCATCGGCACTAACTACCCAAAACTTGACGACAAATTCCGCCTAATTTTGCCGGCCAAATTTCGTGATCGACTAGCCGGCGGGGTAGTACTGACCAAAGGTCAAGAGCACTGCCTGGTCTTGATGACTAAAACTGAATTTGAGGCTCGCGCAGAACAGGTCACCAAAGGCGTTGTCTTTGGCACCAGAGAACACCGTGAAATCACCCGCCAGTTCTTCAACGATGCAGACGAACAGACCCCTGACGGTCAAGGCCGAATCCTAATTAGCTCCAAACTGCGCGAATGGGCAAATCTGAACCGAGACCTAGTGGTTGCCGGTGTCGGTTCGCACATCGAAATCTGGAACCAGGGCGATCACGAAAGTTTTATGAATGCATCAGCCGAGGCTTTTGCAAACTTCGGGGAGGTGAATCCGACGAACTAGTTTCTAGCAGCCGACCTCCAGCTATTTGGCTTTGATTTTCTTCCCCGATATCAAATGCAAAAAGCCAAAATGGCTCAAATGGATGGGGCTCAGCAGCTAGAAGCCACAACGGAACACCAATGGTTACCACTCCAATCAACGAGAAACACATCCCAGTGATGCTCGCCGACTGCATCGAAGTTCTAGGTGCCGCGCTTTCAGAGCCGGGTGCAGTTTTAGTTGACGGCACATTGGGCCTCGGCGGTCACAGTGAAGCATTTCTCGAGAAGTTTCCGCAGTTGCATTTAGTGGCAATCGACCGTGACTCAAATGCGCTCGCTCAAGCGGGCGAGCGGTTGGCCCGGTTTAGTGGCCGCACCGATTTAGTGCAGGCCATTTATTCAGAAATCCCAGAGGTCTTGGCTGAACTTGGCATCAAAAATGCCGATGCAATTTTGCTTGATCTTGGCGTTTCATCGATGCAGCTCGATGAGAAAGAACGCGGTTTCGCTTATTCGTTCGATGCGCCACTAGATATGCGCATGGATGACTCAAGCGAGCTAACGGCTGCTCGCATTCTCAACAATTATGACGAGGCCGAGCTTGCCAGAATCTTTAAGGCCTATGGCGAAGAGCGTTATGCGAAGCAGATTGCACGCGAAATTGTAAAACAACGCCAGGTTGGCCCTTTTGTGACTAGCAAGCAGCTCACAACCTTGATTGCGCGCGTGGTGCCATTCATCGCCGGCAAATCTAGTGGCCACCCAGCCAAGCGAGTATTTCAAGCTCTGCGAATTGAAGTTAACGGCGAGCTAGAGATTTTGAGCGAAACGATGCCAGCTGCGTTGTCTGCACTGCGCATTGGTGGACGCATTGTGGTTTTGGCCTACCAATCGCTTGAAGACCGAATCGTAAAGCAATACCTGCAGGCTGCAGCGGTTTCGAGCGCGCCGATTGGTTTGCCCGAATTGCCAGAGCACGCGCCAACTCTCAAATTAGTCGTCAAAGGTGCGCGTCTTGCCACCGATCAAGAAATAGCAACGAACCCAAGGGCAGCATCAGTGCGTATGCGCGCTGCAGAAAAGATTAGGCAAGCAGCATGAGCGCAGTAAGACTAGAGCGTTTTTCACAACCTCAGCCAGAGGCACGGTACGCAACTGCGACCAGAAGCACTCAGGCTATAGCGGTTCAGGCTCGAACCTCGATTGTCAAAATGATCATGTGGGCAGTGCTTGGCGTTGCAACCGTTTCGATTGCAAACCTGGCTCTCGTTTCTTTGAATGCTCAGGCCATTTATGACATTTCGAATTTGAAGAATGCAAACGCGCAAGCGACGACAAGTGCCCAGATTCTTAGTGAGCAGGTCGATTCGCTGAGCTCACAACAGAATCTCTCAAACACTGCTAGGCACCTTGGCATGATCATCAACTCAAACCCTGTGTTTTTGCGCATGGCAGATGGCAAGGTGCTAGGCAAGGCAACCCCCGCTTCACTTTCTGCAACCGGTCGTGTATCAACAAATTTGGTGGCGAACGCTGCGTTGGTCGCGACCACAAATTTTGCAGCCTTGAAGGCATTGCCAAGAGACAACTTCGCGATTCCAAAGGCAACTTTTAGCGTCTCTGGTGCAAACCAAACCCCAACTAATACTCAGGTAAGCACTTCAACACAGACTTTCACGGTAGTCGGCCCAGCCGCTGCTGGAACAGCCAAACCGAGTGTCATTGCCGCTCACGGTGCGCCCCAGCAAGTAGTTTTGCCTAGTGGCGGCATTCCGGCTTCGCCAACACACTAGAGGTGCAGGTGAATAGCAAATGCATCCAGATCACATTCAACCGCGACTAGCTAACTTCTTAAAGATTATTGGGCTCGTCTTTGTGCTCTTCTTCGGCCTGCTGGTTAAAGTTCAAGTGATTGATGCCGATGCGATTAACAAAGTCTCGTCAGATGCGAGAACGCAAACCGATGTGAAAATCCCTGCCGTTCGTGGCGATATTGTCGACTCGGCCGGCCACATTTTGGCAACCACCGTAACCAGATATGACGTCAACATCGACCCATCGATTGTCTCGGCCGTCACTGAGAAGGTAAACGGTCAAGACACGGTTTTTACAAAGGAACAGGTGGCTGGACAACTGGCGATGCTGCTCAAAGTTCCACAGTCAAAAATCCTTTCGAAGTTTCTGATCAGCGGTCGCTACGCAAATCTTGCTAAAGCCGTCGATGCTGCGGTTTATCGACAAATAAAAGCGTTAGGTATCAACTGGGTATTTTCAGATCCAGTGCAGAAGCGCGTTTATCCTGGGGGTGCACTTGCTGGCAACCTGTTGGGCTTTGTTGGCAGCGATGGCACGCCGCTAGCTGGCATTGAACGCGAAATGAACGCCTGTCTTGCCGGCACCGATGGCAAAGAAACCTATGTTGAAGGTGCTGATGGAATCATCATTCCCGAATCGCTGAAGGTCACACAGCCGGCACGAAACGGCAGCACGGTAGTTCTAAACATTAATAGCGATTTGCAATATTACGCACAGCAGGTTGTGGCCGACACGGTTATGAATTTGCACTCAGATTGGGCAAGCGGAATTGTCATCGAGGCAAAGACCGGCAAGATTCTTGCCGCAGCCGAAGCGCCGACAGTCGACCCAAATGCTTTCTGGAAAACCAAGAGTCAGAATTTGGGTTCAAAGATTTTTCAATTCGCATTTGAACCTGGCTCGATCATGAAAACAGTTTCGGCTGCAACAGCGCTTGATGTTGGCATGGCGACCCCGGCAACACCTGCGATTGTGCCAGACAGGTTGCGCACCAGCTGGGGCCAATATATTTATGACTCTGAAATCCATGGGTTCGAAAAATTGACGCTAACTGGTGTGCTTCGCGACTCATCTAACGTGGGCATCGTAAAAATCACCAGCAAGGTGCCGCTGGCAACAAGATTCGCCTACCTTAAACGTTTTGGCCTCGGCGCAAAAACAGGTGTTGGTTTTCAAGGCGAGTCGAGTGGGCTTATTGGCGACTATAAGAACTGGGACAAAATGACCGACCTGGTTTCTACTTTCGGCCAGGGCATCGCGGTGACGCCAATTCAGACTGCGATGATTTATCAAACTGTCGCAAACCAAGGTGTTCGTCTTGCACCAAGCCTTGTCGCCGGCTGCAAAGACGCCTCTGGCAGCATTGCGCCGTTGCCTAGTGTGGCACCACAAACCGTAATAAGCCCTGCGACCGCTCAAAGCACCATGGATATGCTCGAGAAGGTAGTCGAGTTTGGCCCGATTGGTCGGACCGCACAGCTTGCTGGCTATCGCATCGGGGGCAAAACCGGCACCGCGCAGGTTAGCGTCGGCCATGGCTATGGCAATCTTCACGCCATTTCGTTCGTTGGTATTGCCCCGGCCGAAAACCCGCAATACATCGTCGCGGTCACTGCCTATAAATCTAGAAGAGTTAGCAACTCACTAGGTATCACGCCTGCCTTCAGACGAATCATGCTTCAAGTTTTGCGCACCTACCGCGTGCCACCATCGAGCGGGCACTCCAAAAAAATTCCGATGAGTTGGAACTAACTATGAAAGAGCAGATTCCACCAATCCTTCGCCCTGATCAGGTGAAGCCAATTGCGCTTGAAGATTTGGCACGAGAGTTCGACTTGCCGGTGTTGGGTGCGAGAGCAAATGTTTTTGTTTCAGGAATAAGCATGAACACCAATGATCTGCGCGATGGCGATCTTTTTGTTGCCATGCCTGGCATTAAGACTCATGGTGCAAAGTTTGCGTCGAAAGCAATTGCTCAAGGCGCGAAGGCGATTGTGACCGATCGTGCCGGCCACGAGATTTTGGTCGAAGAACGTTTAGATACTAACTTGCCGATTGCATTACTAGAGGCGCCACGTGAACACCTCGGCGACCTGGCTGCCTATGTTTATGGCAACGTTGCAGATGGTTTGCCGCTGATGTTCGGCACAACCGGCACCAACGGCAAGACTTCTACAACCTATATTCTTGACGGAATTTTGCGCCAACTTGGGTTGGTTACTGGTCTGACATCGACTGCTGAGCGCCACATCGCCGGTGAGGTGATTGTTTCTAGGCTGACCACGCCTGAATCAACTGAAATGCAAGCGCTAATCGCGAGAATGCGCGAGAAGCAGGTCGATGCAATTTCGATTGAGGTCTCGGCTCAGGCGCTCAGCCAGCTCAGGGTAGATGGAATTCATTTTGATGTCGTTGGTTTCACCAATTTGAGTCATGATCACTTCGATGACTATGACGGTTTTGAAGACTATTTGGCGGCCAAGGCGAAGCTGTTTAGTGCCCGACGCGCGAAACTTGGCGTGGTTTCGTTAGATAGTCAATTTGGTGCGCGAGTTGTCGAGCTCAGCGAAATTCCCACGGTGACGGTTAGTTCTAAGGGGGCAAACAACGCCGATTACGACTTGCGAGTAACCGGTGAGTTTGCCAACAAGACCCAATTTGAGCTGACCACAAAATCAGGTTTGGTGATGGAATCCAGTGTGCCAATCATTGGTGCACACATGGCAGCCAATGCTGGTTTGGCGATAGCGATGCTGGTTTCTGCTGGCATTGATGAGCAAAAAATTGCCGAAGCAATCGCAAACGGAATCGAAACCTATTTGCCTGGCCGAACTGAACTGGTCTCGCCACTTGGTGCACCAAACGTCTTTGTTGATTTCGGGCATTCACCAGATGCGTTTGCAAACACTTTGGCCGCTGTTCGCAAAGTGACACCAAACAAAGTGATCATGCTTTTTGGCGCAGACGGTGACAGAGATGCGAGCAAGCGGCCTGCCATGGCAGAGGTCTCTGCTGAGCTGTGTGACATCTTGGTAATCACAGACCATCATCCTAGGTTTGAGAACCCGGCGTCGATTCGAGCAACTCTTTTAGCCGCGGCCAAAAAGCACCGACCTGACCTCGCCGTTTATGAGGTCTCACCGCCAGAGCAGGCAATTCGCTTTGCACTCAAGCTCGCCCAGCCAGGTGATTCAATTCTTTGGGCCGGGCCGGGCCATCAGGACTATCGAGACATCGAGGGTGTACGCACACCGTATTCGGCTAGACAAGAGGCAAGAGACGCACTTAGAGAGCTGGGCTACTGATGATCTCGCTGAGCCTTGAAACCATCGCCAAAGTTGTTGGCGGGCAACTTATTGGCCCTGCCGAATCTGTTGTGAGTTCGAGTGTCGAGACTGATTCGAGACTCTTAGTGGCTGGTTCACTTTTTGTGGCAAAGCCAGGCGAAGTGACCGACGGTCACAATTTTTTGCAAGACGCCAAATCGGCTGGTGCCACCGCTGCGATAGTCGAGCACCTTGTCGAGCATGTTGAACTGCCTCAAATAATCGTCGCAAACAGTGTCATGGCCTTGGGCGAGTTGGCCAGATATGTTGTTGCCGAGGTGAAGAGCAAGGGCTCACTTCGAATAGTCGGCATAACCGGTTCAAACGGCAAGACCACGACCAAGAATATGTTGCGCACGATTTTTGAAAAATTCGGCGAAACGGTGGCACCGATTGAAAGTTTCAACAACGAGGTTGGAGCGCCCTATTCGATGCTTCGGGTAACCGAAGAGACAAAATTTTTGGTCGTAGAGCTCGGCGCTGGGGGCAAGGGCTCAATTCGATATCTAGCTGAAATGGTCGAGATTGACTTAGCCATCGAACTCAAGGTCGGGCTCGCGCATGCTGGTGAATTCGGCTCAATCGAAAATACTCAACAAATCAAAGCTGAGCTTGTCGAGAGCCTTCGGCCAAACGCCAAAGCACTTTTGAACGCAGATGACGCTTTAGTTGCAGAAATGCAAAACCAAACGGCTGCAGAAGTTTTTTGGTTCGGTTCATCTGCTCAAGGGGGCTATCAGATTTCGGCACCGAGCACCTCGCTAGATGGCACCTCATTCGATTTCGTGTATCCCGATGGTGAATCTCTGAATGTTCGGCTTCAGATAATTGGCGAGCACCATGCGATGAATGCAGGGGCAGCTTTGGCAAGTGCCGACTTGCTTGCACTAGATCGAAACAAATCGGTAGCTGCACTGGCCGAAATGCCTCTTGCCGAACAGTGGCGCATGCAGGTTCTAAAGCGCACAGATGGCTTGGTGCTTATCAACGACGCCTATAACGCCAGCCCCGAGTCAACCCGCGCGGCGCTGAGAACCTTAGCTGAACTCGCAAAACAAACCGGCAGACGCTCAGTCGCGGTTCTAGGCGAGATGGCAGAATTGGGCGAGTTCTCTGCGCACGAACATGATCAAATCGGTCGCTTGGCTGTGAGGTTGAACATTGCCCAGGTCGTGGTCGTGGGTCAAGGGGCGAAACTTATTCATATGGGCGCTTCATTCGAGGGGTCCTGGGATGGCGAATCGCAGTATTTCGAGCAAATCAGCGAAGCCAAAGCATTCTTGCGTGAAATGCTTACTGGTAACGACATAGTGCTGGTCAAATCATCTAAGTCGGCACAACTTCGACACCTTGGTGACGAAATAGCGAGGGAGCAGGCTTGAGAGCTTTACTTTTAGCCGGATTCATCGGCTTGGTCTTTTCGCTTGTGGTCACGCCGCTATTCATCCGTGTGTTTCGGTTCTTGGGTTGGGGCCAACCTATTCGCGCAGATGGGCCAGTGAGTCACCATATCAAACGTGGCACGCCTTCGATGGGTGGCGCAGTGATTATCGTCGGTTCGATAATTGCCTACTTTGTAGCCAAGGCCGTCAACGGCGAAACACCGACCCATTCTGCGATGCTCGTGATTTTTATGTTCACTGGCCTTGGTCTGGTGGGATTCGTCGATGATCTTGTAAAAGCGAGAAGCCAGCACAGCGCCGGCATCAGCGGTTGGCAAAAAATTCTCGGACAAACAGCTGTTTCAGTCGCGTTCGCATTGATGTCTATTCAGTGGCCAGATTTTGAGGGGCTCACTCCGGCTTCGACTCATCTAAGCACCGTGCGTGACACGGGCTTTAACTTCGCTACGGTGTTCTCATTTCTCACCCCAAACGTAGCGAATTTTCTTGGCACCGCATTGTTTGTGCTGTGGATCTGTTTGCTTGTTGCGAGTGCATCAAATGGTGTGAATGTTACTGATGGCCTCGATGGTTTGGCTACTGGGGCGAGCATCATGTCAATTGGTGCGTTTGCGGTTATTGGCTTTTGGAAATTTAATCAAGCTTGCGATCCAGAAATGATCACGGCGAATTGTTACAGCACAAGAGACCCGCTAGATCTGGCGGTTATTGCTGCAGCATTGGTCGGCTCGCTAATCGGGTTTCTTTGGTACAACACTTCGCCCGCCAAAATTTTTATGGGCGACACCGGCTCACTTGCTCTAGGCGGGGCTCTGGCTTCGCTAGCCATTTTGAGCCGCACCGAGTTGTTGTTGGTTATGGTTGGCGGCCTTTTTGTTATTGAGGCCGGTTCAGTGATTATGCAACGTGCAGTGTTCAAGGTCACAAAGTGGCGCACAGGGCAGGGTCGCAGAATTATTCGAATGAGCCCTTTGCATCATCACTTCGAACAGGTGAGCCCACCTTGGCACGAGATCACGATCGTTGTCAGATTCTGGGTTATCGGCGGGCTATGTGTTTTAGGCGCAATCGGTGTTTTCTATGTCGAGTGGTATGCGGCTCGCTAAGATGACAGACCTTACAAACTTCAACAGCTGGCGAAGCGATTGGAAGTCGCTCAAAGTTATCGTCTATGGCCTTGGCATTTCTGGTTTTGCCGCCGTTGATACTTTGCGACAGCTTGGCGCTCAGGTTTTAGTGGTGTCTCAAGATGCCGACGAAAAGCACATTGACCTGTGCCAAGTTGTTGGTGCGAATGTTGTGCTTGCGCCTGACACTGATCAAGTGCCCGAACAGGCTATTGTCTTTGGCGCAAACCTTGTGGTTACTTCACCTGGAGTGAAACCGGATGCCGCATTGTTGCGATGGGCTAGCGACCAAAATATCGACATCTTTACCGAAGTTGACCTAGCTTGGCGATTGCGTGACCGATCGGGCAAGGCATCCAAGTGGATTTGCATCACGGGAACAAATGGTAAGACCACAACCACCGGCCTGGTCACCACAATGCTTAGGGCGGCCGGGGTGAACGCGCAAGCCTGCGGCAACATCGGATTACCGGTGCTTGATGCCGTGTGCTCGCCGGCTGACTATGAAGTTTTAGTTGTCGAATTGAGCAGCTTTCAACTGCATTATTTAGGCGCAATCGAACCAGAGGCCAGCGTGGTTCTAAATATCGCAGACGATCACCTTGATTGGCATGGCAACCGCGAGGCTTATGAGGCTGCTAAGAGCAAGGTCTATGACCACACCAAAATCGCTTGTGTGATCAACGCCCGAGATCTTGGCACTCAACGAGCCTTGGATGCGTCGATCGATAACGCAGATGCGCAACTCGTTGGTTTCAGCCTTTTGGTGCCAGCGCCAAACGAAATTGGCTGGGTAGAAGACTTGTTGGTCGACCGCGCCTATATCGATGATCCGAATGAGGCGCTTGAACTGGCACAGATTTCTGATTTGGTGCGAGTGCCAGTGACCTCACCCCATCTGCTTGAGAACATCGCTGCGGCGGCTTCGCTGGTGCGCGCCTTGGGTGTTGCGCCTGAGTTCATCGCGGCTGGGTTGCGTGAATTCGAACTTGATGCTCACCGAATTCAGCTAGTTGGCGAGCACGAGGGTGTTGTTTATATCAATGACTCGAAGGCAACCAACCCGCACGCAGCAGCTGCTTCGCTAGCCGCATTCGAAAGCGTTATCTGGGTTGTTGGCGGCCTTCTCAAGGGAGTGTCGCTTGATGACTTGGTCGCCAAAAATGCGAGCAAACTTCGGGCAGCGCTAGTGATCGGCGTTTATCGTCAAGATGTTATTTCGGCTCTCAGGGCTCACGCGCCTAATTGTCAGGTTATTGAAATCGAGGCATCTGACGATGTCATGGCCGCAGTTGTTGCTGCCGCAAAATCTATCGCAAAAGCCGGTGACACTGTGCTTCTCGCCCCAGCGGCTGCGTCTATGGATCAATTCAAAGACTACGCAGACCGGGGCTATCAGTTTGCCTTGGCTGTGCACAATTTAAATTCAAGCGACAACTAGAAAAGAAACATCATGGCAACTCGAAGCATCAAAGCAAATCGGCGTTCAGTTAGAAGCAACCCGTTTATGGGGCTGCGCAATCGGCTAGCTGAATTTGTTGGATTTTTCAGAGGAGCATTCGGCAGGTTTTTCTTTGGCCAATCGCCGCTTTTTTATCGCATTCTGACTGTGTCTATGTTTCTTTTGGCGTTCGGGCTTGTAATGGTTTTGTCGGCCTCAAACGTTGACTCGATTAAATCTGGTTCTGGTCCGTTTGGAATGTTTTTTCGACAATGCATTGCAGCTGCGCTCGGGCTGCTACTTCTCGTAATTTTTTCTCACCTTAGTGTTCAGAAAATTAAAAACTTGGCTGGTCGCTTTTGGACCGTCGGTTTTATTCTGCAGACCGCCGTGTTGCTACCCGGCATCGGCGTAGAAGTGAACGGAAACCGTAACTGGATTCGTATTCCATTTCTTGGCTCATTGCAGCCGTCAGAACTTCTCAAAATTGGCATGATTCTGTTTGTTGCGTTTTGGCTCACTGAACGTGCGGATCGCCTTGAGGGCAACAAGGTTTATGCAGGGCAGGTTTTAGTGATTGCTTTCGGAACCATGGTCTATATCTACCTCACTGGTAAAGACCTAGGAACGGGCATTGTGATGCTTTTGATTTTTCTGGCGATGATTGTGATTTATCAAATGCCAAGACAAACGATCGCCATTACTTTGGGCGCAGCTGCAGTCGGATTGATTTATACGGTTGCCTTAAGCCCAAACCGAATTGCCCGAATCTTGGCTTCAATTAATCACACCTCAGCAGTCGCCAGCGGTCTTGACTGGCAACAAGAGCATGCCAAGTGGGCGTTAGCAGCTGGTGGCTTTTTTGGAACCGGACTCGGCAATGCTCAGCTCAACTGGGGCTGGATTCCTGAAGTCGAGAACGACTTTGTCTTTTCGATTGTTGGTGAAGAGTTCGGTTTGATTGGGGCGGTTGCGGTCTTGCTGGTCTTTCTGCTGCTTGGGTATTTTCTAATGCAGCTTGTCGGCATTTCAAACGACCCATTTGTAAGGCTGGTCACAACCGGCATAACGGCATGGATTCTGATTCAAACAGTCGTAAACATCATGGTTGTTATCGCGCCGGTGCCAGTTCTAGGCGTGCCGTTGCCGTTTATATCTGATGGTGGTTCGTCGCTACTTAGCGTGCTTATCGGTATCGGCATAGTCTTGGCATTTGCTCGCGAAGAACACGCACATTCTTCACCGAGATCAAGAATGCGACTTGTGAAGTGACAAATTACCTGTTAGCCGGCGGTGGCACAGCCGGACACGTGAACCCGCTGTTGGCCCTTGCCGACAAAATCTCTGATCAGCCTGGCGTCAATAGCGTTTTCGCCTTAGGCACCAAAGAGGGGCTTGAGTCGAGGCTCGTACCTCAGCGTGGTTATCGGCTGTTGACCATCGCAAGACTGCCTTTTCCGAGGCGACCGAATCGCTATGCAATGACTTTTTTATTCAATTTCAATCAGGCCGTTAATCAGGTGAAGGCAATGATTGTCGAACACAAGATCGACGTGGTTGTGGGTTTCGGCGGATATGCGTCAGCGCCTGCCTATCGTGCTGCGTTAGCGCTCGGCATTCCATATGTCGTGCACGAGGCAAACGCATTGCCAGGCTACGCAAATCGAGTTGGTGCGAAGCGGGCAAGCGCTGTTGCGGTTGCGTTTCGCAACACCAAACTGCCAAGAGCTAAATTCGTTGGCATGCCTCTTCGACAAGAAATAGCGAACCTTGCCAAAGATGATCTTCGAATAGAAGCACTCGAGTATTTCGGGCTAGATAGGCATTTGACAACCCTCTTGGTTACCGGAGGCTCTTTGGGTGCAAAACGAATCAACGAGACGATCGAGCAATCGAGAGAACTTTTGTTCGCCGCAGGAATCCAAGTTATTCACATCGTCGGCGAGCGTGCTGGTCTTGAAGATTTAAAATCCCCAGGATACGTTCGACTCTCTTATTGTGACCGCATGGATTTCGCGATTGCGGCTGCCGATATCGCTCTCTCTCGAGCTGGGGCAGCGACAGTCAGCGAATTCTGCGCGGTCGGTTTGCCTGCAATCTATGTTCCCTATGCAGTGGGCAATGGCGAGCAGGCGTTTAACTTAGTCGAGGTTGTCAATGCTGGTGGTGCAATCGAGGTTAAAGACGACCAGTTCGATCTTGACTATGTGCGAACGCATTTGATTCCGCTGGCGTCAAACAAGAGGCAAATCGAAAAAATGGCGCGCTTGGCACTATCAGTTGGCAGCCACACCGGCTCAGCCGAGTTGCTCACACTAGTCAATGGTGTGTTGCCCGTTCGATGACGTGGGCACTGCCTAGGCTTAGAGACAAATGCGTGAATTGAGAAACATTGATTAAACCAGATTTCAGCCAAGCGCTGCCAGCCGATTTCGGCAAGGTGCACTTCATCGGCATCGGCGGATCCGGCATGAGTGGTATCGCGAGAATGTTTCTAGCTTTGGGGCATAAAGTTACCGGCAGTGATGTTCGTGATTCAGACAATGTTGGTGCGTTGCGTGATCTTGGCGCAGAGATTTTTATTGGCCACAACGCCTCTCACCTTGGCAACCCTGACACCGTGGTCGTAACGAGTGCGCTGTGGCCCACAAACCCTGAATATGTTTTGGCCAAAGAGCGCGGCATTCCGGTATTGCATCGTTCGATGGCTCTCGAGTACCTAACGCGCAATAAAACTTTGATAGCAATTGCCGGTGCACACGGCAAAACCACGAGCACCGGCATGGTGGTCACTGCGCTAAAGGTTTTGGGGCAAGACCCATCGTTTGTAAACGGTGGCGTCATTGAGGCTTATCAGGCTTCGAGCGGCTGGGGTGAGTCAAAATACTTCGTGATCGAAGCCGATGAATCTGATGGCTCATTTTTGCACTACGACACCGCAGTCGCGCTGATCACAAATGTCGACGCAGATCACCTCGATCACTATGGCAGCCTCGAAGCTTTTGAAGGTGAGTTTGTTAAGTTTGCGCAAAAGGCAAGTGGCTTTGTCGCGATATGTTCTGATGACCCGGGAGCAGTTCGAGTTGCCAATCGCATGCAGGGCAAGCAAATAATCAGTTTTGGCACGGCGGCCGATTCAACGGTGCGTCTAACCAAGATTGATGCAACAGGTGCCAGGGTTAGTTTCGATTTGATTTTTGAGGGCAAAACCTACAGCGCTGAACTTCTGATTCCTGGCGAACACAATGCCATCAACGCCTCTGGTGCATTCGCTGTGCTGGTGGGGCTTGGATTTGACCCGGCTGCGAGCCTGGCCGCAATAGCGAGTTTTTCGGGCACTGGTCGCCGGTTTGAGTTGCACGGTGAGGTTCGCGGGGTGAGGGTTTATGACGATTTCGCGCATCACCCGACCGAGGTAACCGCAGCGTTAAAGGCAGCTAAAGCGGTTGCTGGTGCGGGCAAACTAATCACGGTTTTTCAGCCGCACCTTTATAGCCGCACTCGTTTGATGCACAAAGAATTCGCCGATGCCCTAGACGCAAGTGATCAGGTTGTGGTGCTAGATATTTATGCTGCCCGCGAAGACCCAGAACCAGGTGTGACCGGTGCGCTAATTTCTGATGATTTTGTCGACCAACACAAAGTTCACTATGTGCCCAACTGGGATGACGTGCCAGCTGTTGCCGCAAAGCTTGCTGGCAACGGCGACTTTATTATCACAATGGGTTGCGGTGACATCTATCGAATGGTGCCGCAACTTTTGAGTGCCCTCGAGGATTAAATTGCGCCGCCCCACCATCAATACCGGCGCATCTAGGCCCCGAAGTCAAGCACGCAACAAACCCTTTATTGCGAATCGATCAAAAAATGTTCGCAATAAATTTTCAGCGCCTAGAAACTTTCGTGATATTCGGGCTCGAGATTTATTTAGGCAGACCAACCTTTCGAGATTCGCCAAGAGATTTTGGCGCTCTGTTGCTGCGGCAATCATGGTTTTGGCGCTCTTCGTAGTGTCTACTATGTTCACCCCATTGATGTCTGTTGATCGCATCAACATTTCTGGCAACCGACAGATTCCAACTGCACAATTGCTCGCCGCTCTAAAAGGTGAGTTGGGCAGACCTTTGCCGCTTATGAACGAGTCCGAGATTGCCGGCAAATTAGCCTCGTTCACACTTATCGAGAGCCTTTCGACAATCAGTCATCCACCTCATGTTCTCGAGGTGAGAATTCAAGAACGCTCACCGATTGCACTAGTGATTGTCGGCAGCCGCGCCTTCGAATACGATCCAGCGGGCGTGAATCTTGGCCTTGCACAACCTGGCACCAACCTGCCAACAGTGCTTTTGGCTGAAGACCCAAAGACATCAGAGAAATACAAGCAGGCAATTGCCGTTTTGCTTGCGCTGCCGGTAAAGATTTTTGCCAAAGTTCAATACATTCAGGCGCAAACCAGAGACGACGTAAAACTCCAGTTGCGAGGCTATGGCAGCCAAGAGGTTATATGGGGCGACTCATCCCAGGCTGCATTGAAATCCAAAGTGTTGAACATCTTGGTGTCAAAACACAGTAGAAGCGCTCGACTCGTATTCGATGTTTCATCGCCGCTTGCGCCGAGCGTGAGACCGCGCTAGACATTTTTAGACACACCCGACGCTTACACCGAATATCAAGCTTTTAGGCGTACTTTTTTGGCGCGGGACTAATAGTTGCCTCAACTTTAACCTTCATTGAGAGGTTTAAGGTTGGCAAGGGTCGCGCAGAAGGCGAAGGCAAGATGACTCAGATCAACAACTTTTTGGCAGTTCTCAAGGTTGTCGGTGTTGGCGGCGGTGGCGTCAACTCGGTAAACCGAATGATTGAAGCTGGCTTGCGAGGTGTCGAGTTCATAGCTGTGAACACCGACGCCCAACAACTTTTGATGAGCGATGCCGACGTCAAACTCGACATAGGCCGAGACAGCACTCGCGGTCTTGGCGCGGGAGCAGATCCAGCCGTTGGCCGCAAGGCAGCTGAAGACCACTCTGACGAGATAGAGCAGGTTTTGCGTGGGGCTGACATGGTTTTCATCGCAGCAGGTGAGGGCGGTGGCACCGGTACGGGTGCCGC
Organism: uncultured Micrococcales bacterium; assembly: GCA_903853515.1. GTDB lineage: Bacteria > Actinomycetota > Actinomycetes > Actinomycetales > Microbacteriaceae > Rhodoluna. Next base: position 16,302 of record CAINTU010000020.1, read on the forward strand.
GCCTGTGGTCGCCCGCATTGCTAAGAGCCTCGGTGCTCTGACCGTTGCTGTGGTAACTCGACCATTCGAGGCTGAAGGCCGCCGTCGCATGATGCAAGCTGACGAGGGCATCGCCAATCTGCGCAAAGAGGTTGACGCACTCATAACCGTCTCTAACCAAAGACTTATCGAGCTCGGTCGTGACGATTTGACAATGCCAGAGGCGTTTAAACTCGCGGATGACATTCTGCGCGCTGGTGTTCAAGGCCTAACTGACCTCATCACTTTTCCGGCAACCATCAACACCGACTTTGCAGATGTTCGTTCAATTCTTCAGGGATCAGGCACGGCGCTTATGGGTATCGGCAGCGCCAAGGGCGAAGATCGAGCTCTTCGTGCTGCAGAAGAAGCGATTAACCACCCGTTGCTCGAGAACAGCATCGACAATGCCCAAGGCGTATTGATGCAAATTGCCGGTGCATCAGACATGAAGCTCAAAGAAGTCAATGAGGCAACCAAGCTAATTCAAGAAATGGTTCACCCTGATGCCAATATCATCTGGGGCCAGTCGATTGATAGCTCGCTTGGCGACGAGATTCGCGTGACCGTTGTTGCAGCTGGTTTTGGTGAGCACGATTCACACGCTTTGGCCAACTCGCGTGGCGCATGGCAGAACGCCAAGCCAGCCACTGGTTCTATTCCAGCTCAGAACGCGGCAGCAGTTGCGCCTCAGGTTTCGGCCGCCGAAGAAACTCCTTGGTATGACCAAGCGGCAACTCAGGCGCTAAACAAAGTTCCGCCGGTAGAACCTCAGGCAACTGAAAGTTCTAGCTTCGTATCGTTCCTAGACGAACAAGAGGTTAATCTCGACCTAGAGTCGATAAAGCCAAAGCGCACAGCCAGTCAAGAATATGGCGACGGTTTCGACATCCCAGGATTTTTTCTAGACAATTGAGCCATTCAGATCAGGCTTCGCCGATGGCGAGCGCGCTTGCCGATGTTCAGGCTCGCATCGCCAAAGCAGCCGATTTGAACTCAAGGCCACTCGAAGATATCACGCTGATTGTTGTTTCGAAAAACAAGCCGGTGTCGGTGGCGAAGGCGTTGTTTGATTTAGGTATTCGTGATTTCGGTGAAAATCGTGATCAAGAGGCAAAACCCAAAAGCGTTGAACTCACTGAGTTGACTAACGGTGAAGAAGTAACTTGGCACTTCATCGGCCAGCTTCAAAGCAACAAAGTCAAATCGATGCTCACCTATGCATCTTCGTTGCATTCGCTTGATCGCGATTCGTTACTAAAAGAGCTGGCAAAACAACTATCGTCGGGCGAGCGCACTCTCGATGTTTTTATCGAACTCAATTTGACTCAAGACGAAGGTCGCGGGGGAATCGAGCCCAAAAATTTATTGCCATTCGCCGAAGCGGTTCTTGCTGTGCCGCAACTCAGGCTAAAAGGGGTAATGTCTGTGGCGCCGCTTGAGGTTGACCCAAACCGCGCTTTTGAAGCGACCTGGCATGCATCTGAGCAGCTGAAAACAGTAAAGCCAGAGGCGAAATACATCTCTGCTGGTATGAGTCATGACTTTGAAGCAGCTATTGCCCACGGCGCGACACACTTGCGCATCGGCAGTGCAATAACTGCCTTTGCATAGTTTGGGTTCTAACCTTAAATTGTCGGGGACGGCATCTAAGGAGTATCAAATGTCTGTTGTTAGATCAGCTCTAGATTGGTTGAACATTGGTTCAGGCCAAGCAGCTTCGAGCGAACCACGCCCAGTTGCGCCTATGGGCGAAAGAGTCAGCAAAGTCGTTCCTATCTCTAGGCCTAGAAACCGCGGTGGCGTTTCGGTTGCCGAAATCGTAACTCTCAACCCAACCGGCTACCAAGATGCG
>CAINTU010000021.1 GCA_903853515.1 uncultured Micrococcales bacterium
GTGATACCCATGCTGCGGGCAGTACCGGCGATGATCTTTGCTGCTGCCTCAACGTCGTTAGCGTTTAGGTCGCTCATCTTTTGCTCAGCAATCTTTAGAACCTGCTCGCGAGTCAACTTGGCAACCTTGACGGTGTGCGGGGTCGCTGAACCCTTAGGCACGCCGGCAGCCTTTTTGATTAGCTCGGCAGCTGGTGGGGTCTTCAGAATGAAGGTGAACGAACGGTCTTCATAAACGGTGATCTCAACCGGAACAACGTTGCCGCGCTGGTCAGCAGTGGCGTTGTTGTACTGGGTGCAGAATTCCATAATGTTGACACCGTGCTGACCCAAAGCTGGGCCGATCGGTGGTGCTGGGTTAGCAGCGCCAGCTTGAATCTGCAGCTTGATCATTCCGGTGACTTTTTTCTTCGGTGCCATTTCGATTTCCTTTTTGGTTGGTCTCTAAGTTTTTAAATCTGTTTTTTAATCTGGGATGCGCGGCTCGCCGATTAGTTGAGCGCGCCCACCTGCTCGAAGCCCAGCTCGACTGGGGTTTCGCGCTCGAACAACGAAACCAGCACAGTGAGCTTGCCGCTCTCTGGCTTGATTTCGCTAATGGTGCCTGGCAAGCCGGCAAATGAGCCGTCTTTGATCATGATGCTCTCGCCAACTTTGAAGTCAACGTTAATTGGCAATGCCTTAACCTTGCCCTTGCCGCCTTGACCACCGCGACCAGCCTTGGCATCTGCCTTGGCTGCGGCTTCTTCTGGCAAAACAAAGAGCGACTTGAGCATGTCAAAAGCTTCTTGCGGGCGCAACGGTGTTGGGCGCTCGGCGTGACCCACGAAGCCGGTCACCGCTGGAGTGTGTCTGACTAGACCCCATGAGTCGTCGTCCATATCCATGCGAACTAAAACATAACCTGGGATTCGCACCTTGCTAACAAGCTTGCGCTGACCGTTTTTGATTTCGATCGATTCTTCCATCGGCACTTCGATCTGATAGATGGCATCGCCACCAACGATCGACTGCTTGCGGTTTTCGATGTTCTGCTTCACGCGCTTTTCATAGCCGGCGTATGAGTGCACGACATACCACTTGCCAGGCTCTGAGCGCAGTTGCGCTTTGAACTCTGCATAAGGGTCTGCTTCTGCGTCGGCATCGGCTGCTGCTTCTGCGGCTGCCTCTGCCTCGGCAACAACTGCAACGTCTTCGACGTGCATTGCGGCTTCTTCGCCCGAAAGGTCATCGGCGTCAGCGTTTAGTGCAGCAGCAAGTTCGTCGGTCTCTTGGTCGGCTTCGGTTTCGAAGGCGGCGCCAACAGACAACGCGTCTAGCTCGTCAGGTTCAAAATCAGTCACTTAAGATTCCTTGTTATTTTGTTTCGCGAAAAATCTGGGCTTAGAACTTGCCGGTGAAGGTCAAGATCACGAGCTTGCCAAAGACAAGGTCAAGAGCAAGAATCACGACCATGATCACGACAACAAAGCCGAGCACAACGCCGGTGTAGTTGACGAGTTCACGAGTGGTCGGGCGGGTAACTTTTTTGAGCTCGCCGATAACCTGGCGCACAAACAAAGCGATGCGTCCGATGAAACCAACAGCGGCACGCTTGGCCTTTGCGGTTTCGACCAAGTCTTCGTTGGCTTGTTCTAGTTCTTCTGCCATGACTTCTTCTCTTCTGTCTCAAATAAATCTGTTGCGGGTAAAACACTTTGATGCTTGCAGGGCAGACAGGACTCGAACCTGCAACCTGCGGTTTTGGAGACCGCTGCTCTACCAATTGAGCCACTGCCCTAAAGCTCGGTTTTCACCAAGCGCTAGGTGCCGCCACCGGCAAAAAGGCACACTAATAGATTGAATCTAAAGTGATTAAATTTGCCAGATTAGGCTTTAGGCAGTTGTCAAACTACCTTTGGTAAGTTTAGCCCGCTCGCCCTTGATTTGCAAAGGCCGATCTTGCTTCTTGCCTAAGTAATGCAATTGCATTACCTTAAATGCATGGATGAAAACGATCTCGAATCGAGCCTCACCGACCGCTATCAGACCACCGTGCCTGCCCGCATTCGCAAAGCCCTTGGTCTTGGCAAGCGCGACAAGCTGCAGTGGCTGCTCGATGATTCTGGCGGCGTGCGGCTAAGTCGCAAACCTCGGCCAGAAGACGAACACAACGACCCGATTCTCGACGCTTGGTTGGGGTTCATCGAGCGCGACATATTTGAGCATCCTGAGCGCCTCGTGCCACTTGACGAGGCCTGGTATCAGGCCACATCGGCTGGGCTCTCGGGCATGCCGGCAACCTTAGCCGAATTTATTGCTATGCCACTGATCGACGATAACGAGCTTCTCGGCGAAGACGACTTTTGATGGCCAAACTCAATTTAGTCGAAAGCCCGTGGCTGATACTCGGCCACCCAGCTTTCACAGCACAGCAAAGCGCATATCAGGCAGCTGCTTTTCAAGCTCAGGCCAAGATAGGCGACGACTGGATCAAAACCGTGGCGGGCAAAAAATACCTTGCACTGCGGCAGCAGGTTTTTGTGCGAGTGCCCAGAAATCCCAGCGATTTTGAATTTCGCCTTGGCAACGCCCTCGGCCCTAATTATCGAAACTGGTTTAGAGCCAAGTTTCTGCAGCAATTTCGCCTGTTTTTTAGATTCTCGAGCCAGAGCAAAATCATCGTTTATGGCTGGGTAAACAACAGCGATACCTTACGCGCCTATGGCTCGACGAGCGACGCCTATCTGGTTTTTAGACGATTGCTCGAATCTGGCCAAGTGCCAAATACCTGGGATGAGCTAATCGCCGAAGCCGCCAAACTGGCTAACTAGTCGGCGCTGGCCAATTAGTTTGAGCTGGCTAACTAGTTCGAACTAGCCGAAAAGTTTTTGCAGGCGCTGGATTCCTTCGAGCAGCGCAGCATCGCCCAAGGCATAGCTGAGGCGCACATAACCCGATGGGCCAAAGGCTTCACCAGGCACAAGGGCAACTTCGGCCGTATCTAAGATGTAATCGCAAAGTTCGAGTGACGTGTTGATCAACTTGCCACCCCACTCGCGACCGAGCAACCCGGTGACATCGCTATAAACATAGAAAGCGCCCTGCGGCATCGGGGCAAGCCAACCTTCGATTTTGTTGAGCTCGGCAACAGCCAACTTGCGGCGGCGATCAAAGGCTTCGCGCATGGCCAACACCTCGTCTTGCGGGCCGGTCAAAGCCGCGATGGCGGCACGCTGGCTGATGTTAGAAACGTTAGAACTCAGGTGCGATTGCAAGTTGCCGGCAGCCTTCATGGCGTCAAGCGGCCCGGCCATCCATCCCAGGCGCCAACCAGTCATGGCATAGCTTTTAGCCACACCATTGACCAAAATTGTGCGATCGGCAAGCTCAGGCACGACCTCGGTGATCGACCAAGCCTTAAGCCCGTCATAGGTGAGGTTCTGATAAATCTCGTCGGTGATGATCCACATGCCGTGCTCGAAAGCCCAGCGGCCAATAGCCTCGACCTGTTCGCGACTATAAACAGCGCCGGTTGGGTTCGACGGGCTAACAAAAAGCAACACCTTAGAACGCGGGGTGCGGGCGGCCTCAAGCTGGTCGACTGTGACCAGGTAGTTTTGGTCGCTGCCAGCAAAAACTTCAACAGGCACACCACCGGCCAGTGCGATGGCTTCAGGGTAGGTGGTCCAATAAGGGGTTGGCATCAAGACCTCGTCGCCCGGGTCAAGAAGCGTTGCAAAAGCCTGATAGACAGCCTGCTTGCCACCATTGGTTACGACAACCTGAGCGGCAGTGATTGGTGTGCCGCTGTCGCGCAAAGTCTTTTCGGCGATGGCCTCACGAAGTTCAGGCAGACCGATCGCTGGTGTGTAACGGTGGTTTTTAGGGTCACGAACCGCCAGCACTGCCGCCTCGACAATGTGTTGCGGGGTGGCAAAGTCAGGTTCACCGGCGGCATAACTGATCACCGGGCGGCCAGCTGCCTGCAGGGCTTTAGCCTTGGCGTCAACTTTAAGGGTGGCCGATTCGGCGATAGCAGCGATGCGGCGAGAAATGCGAGGGAATTCGGTCACTCAATAAGTTTAGCCAGCGAACGATGGGGCAACTGGTTTCGGCACTAGCGTTAGAACAACTTCGCTTTAAGGAACAATTCAATGAAGGCTTTCGCCATAAATGCCATCTCTAAAAAAGCTCTAATCAGCTTCGCAGCGTTGCTCATAAGTTTCGGCGCTAATGGCATGGTCGCCAATGCGGCGCCGCTGGGTGGCACAAATACAAGCGCAAGTTTTGGGGCATCCCAGTTTTTGATGACTGTGCCATCAGGCACAGTTCGACGTGTGGCTCTGAACCCAATGGCCGACGGCCACACTCTGTTGAGTTATTCGCAACAAAATTTAGACACTCGTGTTTGGCAATTCAAGACAGTATTGATTGATCAAGCAGGTGTTGCTGGCCAGCCACACACAATTATCGACAATGTGTGGACTTCGACTGACTCGTTTGACACCCTGCCCACAATTAGCGAATCGGCTCAGGGCCAGTTCTTCACAACCTGGGTAAACGAAACTATTGGTGAGGCGCTCGACACTCTTGAGGTGCTGGGTATGGTCTCTACCGATGGCACGAATTTTGGCGCGCCATTCACTGTTGCTAGCCCAGTGATGAACGGCTGTGTGGGGCAACGCCAAGATCGTCAGGGTTGCGGCTTTCTAAAACTTACCCAAGCAATAGATGGCCATGGATTTCTTTCGGCAGCGCAAGTTCTTGCCGTTGGCGGTCTGCTAGGCGAACCGGTAATCACTCTGCAGGCAGAAACAGGATCACCTTCAAAGGCTTTTAGCGCACCAGCGGCCTTAGAGAGCTTTAGTGAAAGCTACACGATTTCTGAAACGGGTTTTAACTCGGGATTCGGAATCACGTGGGGCGGCTATCTGGCCAACAGCAATTTTGAATTTGCGGCAACCACAAATCTAAAGGCACCTAAAAACGTTTGGGCACCCAAGCATGTTTTGCTGGGCAACGAAAACAACGTTGCAGAAGGCGTTTGGCAACAACGTGATGCAAAAACGGCGACCATAGTTTTTAATTCGCAAATCAATAGCCCTAAAATTCGAGTTGCAGATTTTGATTTGAATAAGTCAAAGTGGGCAAAGATCGCTGTGCTCTCAACTGGCGGCGCCAACATTGTTTATCAATCAGTGTCTTCTGCGCTCGATGCTGCAGGCAATCTGTATTGCGTCTGGCCGGTTTATAACCAAACAAACCACATCACCAAGATTTTTTATTCGATTCAACCAAAAGCCAAAAAGGGCGGCGCTGTTCAAGAGCTCTATAGCCAAGAGGGATACGTATCAAATATTCACGTCTCTTTCAAAGGCACCTCGCCGCTGATTAGCTATGACGCCGAGGGCCTTGGCACAGTTACTCGAGTTTTCTTAAACGGCGCGTTCGGCAATCAACTGGCCACGCAAACGCTTTCATCGTCGCCTTCGTATGCGTTATTTGCATCGTTGCCAAACGGTGACGAGATGGCGGTTACCTTGAGCTATGACAACAACCAAGACACCTACAGTTCGGTTGTGCTCACATTGAGCGGCCCACCGGTCGCAGAAATGCCGGCACTAGCTGTTGCGTCAAAGACGCTGGTCAAACGAGTCAAAAAATCGAATCAACAACTTTCATTCACTTCACCAAAATGGGCGAGCTATTCAGGTGTGACAAAACAAACCATTCAGTGGATTCGTTGCGCCGCTCAAGTTCAAACTGCGCAAGCTGGATTGCCTTTTGGTTGCAGTGAAATAGGTGGCGCGAACGGCAAAACTTATTTAGTTGGCAAAGCCGATAAGGGCTTTTACATTTCAGTTGTTGCTAAGGCGACAAACGGCAATGGCAGCAATCAAATTGTGGCAGCCAGCACAACGCTGATCAAATAGCCTTAGTCGGCTTCAAAGCCAATGAGATTCGGTTCAGGGCTAAGCTGCACGCCAAATTTATTGGCAACCTGAAGCTGAATAAAACTTGCCAATTCAAGAATTTGCTGTGCGGATGCATTGCCCCGATTGGTGATGGCAAGTGCGTGCTTCGTTGACACACTTGCCCCACTGCCTGGCAGTGCGAAACCCTTGTTGACGCCTGCGTTTTCGATAAGCCAAGCGGCGCTAAGTTTGACCCGCGCGTGCTCGTCAGGCCAGCGGGGGGCATCAGCGGGCAGGGTGCGTGCAAAAGATTCAGAGACAAAGGGATTCACAAAGAAACTGCCGCACGACCAGGTGTCGTGATCTTTTGCATCAAGCACCATGCCTTTGGCTGCCCGCTGGCCCAGCACCTCTTGCCGGCGGTTGCGCATCAAGGCCGTGCTAGCAGCAGGCAAATCGGGGTGAAACTCGAACTCAACCCAAGTGATGATTCCGGTTAACCCACCGGATTGTGCGCCGCGCTTAAACACACTGTCGCGATAACCAAACTCGCACTCTGTGACCGACAAGATTTGCAGTTCACCGGTCTGGTAATTCAAAAACTCAATCTGCCGCACAACGCTTGCGACCTCTTGGCCGTATGCGCCAATATTTTGAATCACGCTCGCACCGACGGTACCTGGAATTCCGCTTAGCGCTTCAACCCCTGGCCAACCCAATTCGATGGCGTGTTCGACAAAGGAATCCCAGTTTTCACCAGCTTGCACCCGAACATGACCATCGCCCAAAACTTCAACACCAGTGGTGAGCACTTGCAGCACATGCAAATCGTGCGGCTCGTCGGCAAAAACAATGTTGCTGCCGCCGCCTAAGACTGCCCAATTCTCACCCGATGCCCAAAGTTTTTGCGCATTCGCGATTAGCTGTTCACGAGTGTGGCATTCGATTAGCGCACTTGGCGTGCCACCAACGCGCATGGTGGTGAGGCTCGCGAGCGACCGGCTCATCAGGCTAAAGACGAACCCATGCCTGCGCCTTGCCCAACACGGCAAGGTCTGCGCAAACGGCGCTCAGGTCGATGCGCACAAGCTTTTCGTCAAGTTTGATCTCGCCAATCTTGCCAGTGACTTCGACTTGTGCGCCATTGGCCACATCAACAAAGACCGGCTTAGTGAACCGCACGCCATAGTCGGCAATCGCTGCAGCATCGCCAACCCAGTCGACCGCAACTTGAACTGCGGCGCCCATGGTCAGCATTCCGTGTGCAAGCACGCCATCGAGGCCGACCGATTTTGCGAAGTCATCGCGATAGTGAATCGGATTGAAATCGCCTGACGCGCCAGCGTATTTAACCAAGCTGTCGCGGGTGAAATTGAAGACTCGTGAACCAACCTGGTCGCCGACATTCAGCGAGGCAATATCGATTTTGTTGATGTTCATTCGCCGCCCCTAACCACAAGAGTTGAGATAGCAGTGCAAACCAGCTCATTTGAGGCATCAAAGATTTCCGTGTTAAAAGTGATCATCGAGTGCGGGCCGAGTGATTTGACTGAAGCAACTTCGAGCACCGAAGTCAGCGAGTCGCCGGCAACAATTGGGCGTGCATGCACAAAACGCTGGTCGCCATGCACAACGCGACTAAAGTCAATGTCTGCCTCAGGGTCAGCAAGCACAGTGTGCAGGCTGCGCTCTTGAATTACGACTGCAAAAGTTGGTGGCGCAACAAGATCGGGGAATCCAGCAGCCTGAGCCGCAGCAACATCGTGCGAAGTCGCGTTAGAGGCAAAGACAGCATTTGCGAATTCGCGAATCTTTTCGCGACCAACCAAATAGGGTTCGGTCGCAGGGTATTTTTTGCCCTGCACGTTTATGTTTACCACGGCTCTAGTTTGCCAGATAGGTGCAGGTTGGGCGCATGCCGAATAGATTTAGAAAAGTGTTGGCGTTGCGCAACCGGATTTACCATCCGGTTGGTAGCGAGGGCGGGACTCGAACCCGCGACACCACGATTATGAGTCGTGTGCTCTAACCACCTGAGCTACCCCGCCAACGAGCCCCGAGACAGGATTGAACTGTCGACCCCTTCCTTACCATGGAAGTGCTCTACCACTGAGCTATCGGGGCGAAACCGTGACCATAAGAGCGCCAGGCACCGTTAGAGTTTAGCGGTTCGCCCTGTGTCTAGGCAAACCTATAAACCCTATTAGTAACCTGCCGGCAAGCGCCAAATCTGAAGGTTGAGTTTGTCGCTGGGCAGGCTCGCCATTTTGCCGCTAAAGCTGATCTTGGCACCACCGAATATGTTCTCGGCTTGACGAAGGCCGGCAACGGCTTCTGTCGAGATTTTGATGCTGTCATCTTTGCCACGGCTGACCAACACTAAGACGCTCTGTTTGCGATTTTCGCGAACATAAACCAAAGCCTCTGCGCTTGCAAAGATAAATCTCATCGAACCGTCGTGCAGTGCAGAGTTGGTCTTGCGAATCGCGGCGAGGTCTTGATAGGTCTTGAGCATTGCCTTGTCGTTCGGGCGCTCGTTGTTCCAAGGAATAGGCGTGCGCGAGTTTTCGCCGTTCACGCCATCTAGGCCAAACTCATCGCCAGCCCAGATCACCGGCATGCCCGGAAAAGTGAATTGCATGCCAGCGGCAACTCGCTGCGCACCTTTGATCGCAAAAGTTTTGAAGCGCGGAATATCGTGAGTGTCGAGCGGGTTCATGTTATGCAGGCGAACATGCCAAGGGAACCCTGCTGAGAACGCGATGTGCTGCTGCAACATTTCGAGCCCGTTGATGCGCGTGCGACCTAGCCCCAAGAAACCGGCAACACGTTTTTCACGCGGGTTATAAAACCAACGCCAAACTGGCTTAGTGAAGTTCATATAGGTCATGCCGCCGTGCCAACCCTCGCCCTGCATGTTAAACGCAGCGTCGCCGGTGTATTCGCCAAGCAAAATGGTGTTTGGGTTGATCGCCTGCATGTTGTGTCGAATCAGCTCGCTGATTTCGAGATACATGTTTTCATCACGGATGCGCCCGGTCATATTGGCTACGTCGATACGCCAGCCATCCATGTTGAAAGGCTTTTTAATCCAGCGAGCCACAATCGAATTCTTGCCGGTGACAAAAAGTTTGCGAAGTTCTTGCGACTTCCAGTTGAACTTAGGCAACGATGGAACACCAAACCAGGCGTCGTATTTTTTGTTGCCTTCGCTGAAATAGTAATAGTCAGATTCTTTGGCGCCAGGATTCTTGTAAGCCGCCTTGAACCATTCGTGGGCATCGCCCGAGTGGTTGCTGGTGAGGTCACCGATAACTTTTAGGCCCTTTTTATGTGCGGCTTCGACAAGCGCAATCAGTGCCTCATCGCCACCTAGCAGCGGGTCTACCTGCGAAAAAGAGCTGGCGTCATAGCGGTGGTTTGATCTTGCCGGAAAAACCGGTGTTAGATAGAGCAGCGTGACGCCGAGCTTTTTAAGGTGGTCGAGGTGATCGATGATGCCCCAGATGTCGCCACCAAAAAATTGTTCGCTAGTGCCAGGGCCAGAACCGATGACCTCGTCACCCCAGTTTTTAGCAATCGCCCACTTTGGCAATTTGTGTTCATCGGCTTTTGCCGAGCGCGCAAATCGGTCAGGAAAAATCTGATACATAACCGCGCTCTTGCCCCACTCGGGCGCACTCGAGAACGTGTTGATTTTGAAATCTTGAATGTCTGGCTGCTCAAGCTCGCTTAGGCCATGTGCGTTGAGCCAATAAATCTCGCCGTTTGCAAGCTCGATATACCAGCGGTAGTTCATGTGCGGGTTGTGCATCACGATGCTGGTTTCGTACCAAGCCCAACCGTTGGCACGTTTGATTACTCGGGCGTTGCCAGTCGGAAAAGCCTCGCCGCTTTCGCTAAAACGCACGCGAACTGAACGCACTTTGCCCATTGCCCCATGGATGCGTATGCGCACCTTGACACTCTCGAGAAGCGTTGGTTTTTGCTGCGGCACATAGAGTGCCGAGCCATCGTGATGCGGTTGCAGCGCGAGCGGCAGGCTAAGGGCTGAAGCCATTAGCCCTTCACCGAGCCGGCAGTTAGACCGCTAATGATGTAGCGCTGAAGCGATAGGAACACCACAACGATTGGCACAGAAGTCAAGATTGAACCTGCCGCAAACGGGCCCCAGTTCGATTCGAACTCACCGCTAATAAAGCTCTGCAGACCAACCGCGATGGTGCGCGAGTTGATGTCAGACAAGAACAAGCTAGCCAAAATGTATTCGTTGAATGTGCCGATGAACGACAACAAAGTCACAACTGCCAAAACAGGCGAAGCCAGCGGCAAAAAGATTCGCCAATAGATCTGCATTGGGCTAGCGCCATCAACGCGAGCAGCCTCATCAAGCTCTAGCGGAATCGAGTCAACGAAACCCTTCAAGAGCCAAATGTTGACACCCATTGCGCCACCAAGGTAGACCAAAATCAGACCGCCCTGTGTGCCCAAACCGATTGCTGGTGCGAAGGTGTGAACGCGATCCATGATTACATACACAGCCGAAAGAGCAAGCACCGACGGGAACATTTGAATCAACAAAAGCGCCTGGATTCCGGTCTTTTTGCCCCTGAAGCGAAGGCGGCTGAAAGCAAAGGCAGATGCCGCGCCGATGAATACAGAAACAACCGACACGATGGTTGCGATAACGACCGAGTTATACATCCACCTGAAATAAGGAATGTTTGGGTTGTTCAACAGGCTGTTGAAGTTTGCCCACGAGAAGCCGGTTGGCAAAAACGAATTGACCTGCAATGAAGTTGTCTTTTTGAACGAAGTCAACACGATCATATAGAGAGGGAACAGCGCGAAGAAGCACACCGCCCACGCAACTAGGTGGCGCCAGAATGACTCTTTAATCCACTTGATGATTATCATGCGAAGGTCTCCAATACCTTTGAACGACGGATGCCATAGAGCGAAATAGCCGCTACAACAACGAAAATCAGAATCGAGATTGCGCTAGCTAAACCGAAGTTCTCGGTGCCCTTGCTAAAAGCAATGTTGTAGGTATAGCTAATCAAGATGTCTGTCGCGCCGGCCGAAGCGCCACCAAGAACATCTCGAGGGCCACCACCGGTTAGCAAGAAAATCAAGTTGAAGTTATTGAAGTTGAATGCGAACGACGAAATCAAGAGCGGCGTCAACATCTGCATCAGCAACGGCAAGGTGATTCTTCTGAAGGTCTGGCCACCGCTAGCGCCGTCAATCGAGGCTGCTTCGGTCAGTTCAGCTGGAATTGCCTGCAGAGCACCAGATGAGATCAGATAGAAATAGGGGAACCCGAGCCACAGGTTGACAAGCAACACTGCGCTTCGCGCGAGGGTTGGGTCAGTCAGCCAGTTCAGGTGAATCTTGTGACCGGCGATGAGCGAGATCAGGTTGTTGACCGCACCAAAGTCGGTGTTCAACATTCCGCCCCAAATCAAAATGCTCATGATGCTAGGCATTGCATAAGGCAAAATAATGATGCTTCGGTAAAGCCAGCGAGCCTTGATTTTCTTTTGAAGCACGATTGCGATGAGCAATCCGAGGGCGAATTGGGTGATAACAGTTGTTGTGGCAAATACTAGAGTCCAAATAAATACCGAAATAAGAGGCTGGCTAATCGACGGATCGGTGAAGAGCGCAACGAAGTTGTCGAACCAGACAACAGCGCGCCAACCCGGCGTCATGACATCTTTAGCGTTTTTAGTGTTGGCGTAGTTGCCTTTGCCGTTGTCTTTATAAATTGCACCGGTCTTGATGTCGGTGAAAGCATCGGCTTTTGAGTCATAAGTGATGCGGGCTGCATAGACAGCCATAACGCTATAGCCCTCGGCCTTCATAAACATGCCGGGCTTGTCGTATTTAAATCTGGTGGCGTTCAACAACTTGTCATAGGTTGCGTATTCGTCTGGATAAAACTCTTCCCAGGCTGGCTGCGCACCGGTTTGGGTTACGCCGTTTGGCAAGCCCAATTTGCTGAATGTGACTAGGTTCTTTGGCACAACGGTGAATTTGTCGGCAGTGGCCAAGAAGTATTTATCGGTTGTGTAATCGGTGACCAGTGCACAGATCGGGCCAGCAACTGGTTTTGCGTCGCCATATTTGCCATCACACCAGCCAAGTTTTAGGTCATAGCGCGGCTCGGTAGGCACCTGAGCGAAAGCATCGCTCTTTTGCAACATTGCAAGGGCCTCAGGTTTAGAAAGTTTGTTGCCTGTTTTGTATTGGTAGGCGGCCATCGAAACCGTATAGACCACCGGCACAACCACGAATGTGATCAAAAGCAAAAGACCCGGCAAAAAGAATTTCATCGGGATCGAAATTTTTGTGAAATAGATAAGGGCAATAAGAACCATCGCAACAGCTAAGAAACTGCCGATCTGCACGTCGCCGTTCATAAAGGCGCTCTGCATCAAAAGACCAAGGATTGCAAGAGCCAGTGACACCAAGATAATTTTGGCTATAACAGCGATTTTGATTCCACTGAGAATCCGCACAATGGGTCCTTTCGGGGGTTTTACTCTCGAGACTTTATTACTCTATAAAAATTTGTAGCCTAAAAATCTTTGGCAATCCTAAAGGGCTGGCGGAAGACCGCCAGCCCCTCAGAATCTAATGCCTTATTGCTATTAGTTGTTGACGCTGTTGGCAGCGTTAGCAGCCATGATGTTAGCGAACAACTGTGATGCAACAGTTGGGTCTTTGCGCAAGGTAGAGTCGCTCGAAACTAGAGCTGTCCACAATGCTGGCAATGCGTCCCAGTAAGCAGGAACGTTTGCACCCTTGGTGCCTGGCTTTGCCTTGGTGCCTAGAACTAGACCGGTGGTGTCTTTAGCGCCACCGTTCAAGAAGGTACCTAGCTGAGGGATCGAAGCCTTCGAAGCTGCGATACCGAAGCCCTTTAGGCCAGGTGAAGCAATGCCTGCTGCACCCTTGTTGGCTGGTGGGCGACCTTCGTACTTCTCGTAGCTAGCAGCACCTGCAGCTGAACCGAAGAAGTCGTTTAGGAATGACTTGGCAGCGTTGTCGTCGCCGGCCTGAGCAGCAAAGCTAGTTAGCATTGCGCCAGAAACCGAACCGAAGCCTGCACCAAAAGTGCCAGCCTTGACGCCTGGAACTGCCGATAGCATGCCCATGTCGAAGCCTTCTGCTACGTAGTCTTTCCACTCCCAGTTACCGATGATCGCGAAAGGAACCTTTCCGGCGATGAAGTCGTCTTTACAGCTTGCATCTGAGTCGGTGAAGAATCCGTTTGGAGTACCGTCTGAGTTAAGCAACAAGCTCTTCACGTTGTTTGCAAAGGTTGCAACGGTGAATGGAGCGCCAGTTGTCTTAGCCTTGCCACCTGACATTGCGTAAGGAGCGCCACCAAGTGCTTCTAGCACGCCTGCAGCACCCCATGACATGCCACCACCAGCAACACAGAGACCGCGGGTTAGACCCTGCGAAACCTTGTTTGCCTTGTAGTAGTCAACCATTGCGCCAAAGCTGGTTGGCACGGTCTGAACTAGGTCATCGTTAGTCAACATTGCGACGTTGTTGATGTCTAGTGGAACACCGTAAAGCTTGCCACCGTAGCTTAGGTCGCCAAGCTGGTTAGCTGTGAAGTTCTTCGCTGCCGAAGTCGACAGGGTGAACTGAGCTAGCTTGCCGTCTTTAGCCAATGCTGGAACCCAGTCGTTTGCACCCATAACAATGTCTGGGCCGTTTGCTGGGGTTGCTGCGTCGATAGCAGTCTTTAGAGCGTCGAAGCTAGCGTAGCCCTTGACATCGACCTTGTAACCAGGAACATAGTCGCCAGCGGTCTGCTCTGAAAGAGTACCGATAGCTTTGATTAGGTTTGGTGCGCGTTGGCCGTCAGCCCAGATCGTAAGGGTCTTTGCCGGTGCTTTAGAACGTGCGTCGGCTGGTGCTACTGAAAAAGCACCGGTCAACACAAGAGCAACAGCTGCGCTAACGCCAGCTGCTTTCTTCATTGAAAACATTTTTCTCCTGTCGAGTTAAATCGCGAATAGCAATCCGCTCAACTATTACAGCGCTTAATCTTCGGTGTCGGTAACGTGAAAGCGGTTACATGGTAACGGCTTGATTACTTTTAGACGGGGGGCCAGCCGCTCATCCTTGTATTCATTGGTGAAAACGCTTGCAAGGATATTCGGGGTGCAAGCGTTTGCGGCGTTTAGAGTTGCAGTTATGTCGAACGAAATCTTGGCCCACCCTCGCATTGACGCGGAATGGTGGCGCAAATCAGTCATTTATCAGATTTATCCGCGCAGCTTTGCTGATGGCAAC
>CAINTU010000022.1 GCA_903853515.1 uncultured Micrococcales bacterium
ACCAGCGAATTTTTGGGCGAACGCGCAAAGCACGTGCCCTATGTGATTGGCGTGGCGGGTTCGGTTGCTGTGGGCAAGTCAACCGTTTCGCGGTTGTTGCGCGAGCTGCTATCGCGTTGGCCGTCTACCCCAAAGGTTTCGTTGATTACCACGGATGGCTTTCTCTATAGCAACGCAGAGCTTGCGGCCAGAGGCCTAATGCAGCGCAAAGGTTTTCCCGAAAGCTACGACCGTTTGGCCCTGATCAACTTTGTAGCCGACATCAAATCTGGCAAAACCGATGTTCGCGCCCCTCAATACTCACACCTCACCTATGACATCGTGCCCGGCGAAGAAACCGTTATCGACTCGCCAGACGTTGTGATTATCGAGGGTCTAAATGTTTTGCAAGCACCGATGCCAGGTCAGCCAGTTGCGCTGAGTGATTTTTTCGACTTTGGCATTTATGTTGATGCGCCGACCGAGCAAATCGAAGATTGGTATATCGCCAGGTTCAAACAGTTGCGTGAATCAGCATTCACCAACCCCGAATCTTATTTTCACCGCTATGCAGAAATGCACTTGCCCGAAGCAGAGTCAACGGCTCGCGAGATCTGGCGCGGCATCAACCTGCCGAACCTCATTGAGAACATTTTGCCGACCAGATCGCGTGCCACTTTGGTTTTGAAAAAAGGCGCAGAGCATCGAGTCGAAAGCGTGCTGCTGCGCAAGCTTTAGAGCGCGAGTTCTTTTTCAACGACGCGGGCAATACGATCGGCCCACGATTGTGCACTGCCCGCATCGGCTGCCTCAACCATTACGCGAATCAAAGGTTCGGTTCCCGATGCGCGCAAGAGCACTCGACCGTTTTCGCCAAGCGAGCGCTCGGCTTCTGCCACAATCGCCTGAACTTGGCTATCGGTTGCCACTCGCGACAAATCAACCTTTGGCACGTTGATCAAAACTTGTGGATACCGCTTCATTTGCGCGGCTAGCTGCTGCAGGCTCTTGCGAGTGCGTGCCGCCTCGGCTGCCACCATCAGACCGGTCAGCACGCCATCGCCGGTTGTTGCGAAGCGCGAAAAAATTATGTGACCAGATTGTTCGCCACCTAGCGTGTATCCGCCTTCGCGCATTTCTTCAAGCACATAGCGGTCGCCCACTTTAGTTTCAATCAATTTGATGCCGGCTTCACTCATTGCTATTCGCAGACCCAAATTGCTCATCACGGTTGCAACCAAAGTGTCGCGAGCGAGTTCGCCCTTCGACTTAGCAGAAAGCGCAAGGATTGCCATCAGTTGATCGCCATCAACTATTTCGCCGGTGTGGTCAACCGCAAGGCAGCGGTCTGCATCGCCATCGTGGGCGAAACCCATATCGGCACCGTGCTCGAGAACGGCTGCCTGCAAAGCGCTCAAGTGTGTCGAGCCGACGCCAGCGTTAATGTTTAGACCATCGGGGTCGTTGCCAATCACGACTACCTGCGCACCTGCATCGACAAATACTTGGGGCGAAATAGCTGATGCTGCACCGTGAGCACAATCGACAACTACTTTTAGGCCGGTCAAACGATTTGGCAGCGCGCGCAAAAGATGCACCAAATAGCGGTCTTCTGCATCGGCGAATCTTTGCACTCGACCAACTTCACCACCGATTGGTGCAAGTGGGGCAACACCCAGTTCGGTTTCGATAGCGTCTTCGATTGCGTCGTCAAGTTTGTGGCCACCACGGGCAAAAAATTTGATGCCGTTGTCTGAGGCTTTGTTGTGAGAAGCCGAGATCATCACACCAAAATCGGCATCAAAGTCGGCAGTCAAAAATGCGGTGGCTGGGGTCGGCACAATTCCAGCGTCGAACACATCAACACCGGCCGAGGCAAGGCCAGCTGCAACCGCGGCAGCCAAAAAGTCACCACTGATGCGAGGGTCGCGGCCAATTACCGCGGTTGGTTTGTTGCCTGCGCTGCGCGAATCTGCGCCGAGAATTTTTGCTGCTGACTGAGCAAGCTTTAGCGCGAGCTCGACTGTTAGTGCGCGATTAGCAACACCACGAACACCGTCAGTACCAAAAAGGCGAGCCATGTTCTAAATGTATTTGAGCAAAGCCGCTCGATAAGCGAATTAACGCTTAGAGAACTGCGAAGCCTTACGTGCCTTCTTAAGACCGGCCTTCTTGCGCTCGATAACACGTGCGTCACGGCTAAGGAATCCAGCCTTCTTCAGTGCTGGGCGGTTGGCTTCGCGGTCGATTTCGTTCAACGAACGGGCGATACCCAAACGAAGAGCACCAGCCTGACCTGCAACGCCACCGCCGTGAATGCGAGCGATTACGTCATAAGAATCGGTTAGACCGAGCACCTTGAAAGGGTCGGTGATGAGCTGCTGGTGCAGCTTGTTAGGAAAATATTCTGCAAGGTCGCGACCGTTAACCTTGATCACGCCGGTGCCTGGCTTGATGCGCACGCGAGCGATTGCTTCTTTGCGTCGACCAAGACCTGCGCCTGGCACAGTCAATGGGCCACGTGACTTGGCTGCAGCGGCGGTCTTGGCGGCTGGAGTCTCGGTGGTGTAGCTCTCTGGTGCCTTAGTGTCTAGAACTTCAGCTGCGTCTTTTTTAGTGGCCACGATAATCTCTTCTGTCGTCTTGTCTTAAATTCGAGAATGCTCTACTGAGCAACCTGGTCGATTGTGTAAACCTTTGGCTGCTGTGCAGCGTGTGGGTGCGAAGGGCCTGCATAGACCTTTAGCTTTGCGATCTGGTCGCGACCCAACGAGTTCTTTGGCAACATGCCGCGAATAGCCTTCTCGACTGCCTTCTCAGGAGTCTTCTCTAGCAACTCGGCATAGCTGGTTGCAGTTAGGCCACCTGGGTAACCCGAGTGACGGTAAGCCATCTTCTTGGCAAGCTTGGTGCCGGTAAGAGCAACCTTGTCTGCGTTGATGATGATTACGAAGTCACCGTTATCCATGTGGGCGGCGAAAGTTGGCTTGTGCTTGCCGCGCAGCAAAGTTGCGGCATGGGTGGCTAGGCGACCGAGAACTACGTCGGTTGCATCGATGATCAGCCACTCGTGGTTGAGTTCGCTGGCCTTTGGTGAGTAAGTACGCACGCTAATTGCCTTCTATTTCTGTTTCGGGGTAATGACAAAACCAAGATTGAATACAAGGATTTGCCTGCACGGTGAAAGCCTTTAGGCCTATAGCACCAAGGGTCAAGTTTAGCCCGAAGTCGCCCGCTAATGCAACCTGAAGTTTTGGCTAAAAATAGCCTAAAACTCGCTAGTTTTCGTCGAGCGTTCTGGTGCGTTGCACCAGGGCCACCTGTTCCGCGAGTTTTTTGACCGGTGGGTAACCGATTTCGATCATGCTCAAGCCATGCGGTTCAACGACTTTATAGGGGTGGGCGCGGTTTTTGGCGCCTAATGCCGCCACGACCTCTGCCTTAGTGGCTCGCCCGCCACCCACTTTGATTAGCGCGCCCACAATCGAACGAATCATGTTGTGGCAAAAAGCGTCAGCCATCACTTCGATTTCGATCACATTATTGTCGTGCTTGTTTCGCTTTACGGTGATCTCTTTAATGTCTCGAATTGTGGTGCCGATATCGCGGGGTTTGCAAAAGCTAGCGAAGTCGTGCAACCCATAAAACTCGAGCGCCGTGGCCTGCATCTCGAGCACATCGAGCTCATAACTCAACCACAGAGTGAATCGGCCGTGCATTGCGTTTTGGTTGGCAGTGGCATCAGCAACCCGATAGCGATAACGGCGATAGGTCGCCCCATATCTGGCGTGAAAATGCTCTGGCGCTTGCTCAAAACTGCGCACGCGCACATCTTGGTCTAACAGCTTGTTGAGCCGACCGGCAACATCTTTGTTTCGTCCGATTCGCCTGATTTGACGCTCGTTTAAATCCACATGGATTACCTGGTGCTCGGCATGCACTCCGGCATCTGTGCGGCCAGCTACCCGAAGGTCAAAATCTGTTTCGCTATCGCCAAACAGTTGGGTTAGCACCCGCACAACTTCGCCGTGCACTGTTCGCATGCCAGGTTGTCTAGCCCAACCGGCAAAGTCGGTGCCGTCATAAGACAGATCGATGCGAAAACGAACAAACCCGTCGACCAATTGGTCAACGGGCATGTTCATGATCTTTTGTGAAGCGCGCTTATTCGGCGTCGTCAGCCTTTGGGGCTTCTTCTTCAGCAGCGACTTCAGCAGCAGGAGCTTCTTCAGCAGGAGCGCCTTCGGCTACCTCATCTTGAGCTGCAGCCTCTTCGGCAGCAACTTCGACAGCAGTCTCTTCAGCGGCAGCCTCGGCAACTGGAGCCTCAACTGCAACTTCTTCAACTGCAACTTCTTCAACTGCAACTTCTTCGAAAACTGCTTCTTCAACAACGGCAGCGCCAGTTGACTTGACAGCGTTAGAAAGCTTGGCCTTCTTGTTCATCTGCTTTGGGTTCACTGGCTCTAGCACCAATTCGATTAGCGCCATTGGGGCGTTGTCGCCCTTTCTGAAGCCAAGTTTGGTGATGCGGGTGTAACCACCAGCGCGCTCTTGCACCAAAGGAGCAATAGCGGTGAATAGTTCGTGCACGATCGACTTGTCACCGATTTGCATCATGACGCGACGGCGTGAAGCCAAGTCGCCGCGCTTTGCAAACGAAACTAGACGCTCTGCAACCGGCTGAAGGCGCTTGGCCTTAGTTTCGGTCGTGGTGATTGCCTTGTGCTTGAACAGTGAAGCGGCCATGTTGTTGAGCAATAG
>CAINTU010000023.1 GCA_903853515.1 uncultured Micrococcales bacterium
AGGTGACCCATCGACTCAGAGCGAAATCAACCTGCACCTGCAACACATAAATCGGTGGCGTGCCCATGAGGCCAAACTAGGCAGTGCACCAGAGGGCGATGACATAGTTCGCCACATCGAATTGACTATTAAAAACAAAGGCACGATTTCAATTACCGTCAAAATTGGTGACGAGGCCAGGGATTTCTTGCTCGAACCAATCGGCCTCGCAAACGGCAGGTTGCGAGCTCGCGATCGCAAGGCTGACACCGAGCGAGTGATACCGCTCGAAAAGATAACCGCCGTTCGCTTAGGCTAGTTTGATGGCCAGCGGACCCCTAATTGTGCAGAGCGATAAGACCGCTCTGCTCGAAGTTGACCATCCACAGGCGGCCGATGCTCGCCACGAGCTAGCGGTATTTGCAGAGTTAGAGCGTGCGCCAGAACACATCCACACATATCGCATCACAAAGCTTGGCCTGTGGAATGCACGCGCGGCCGGGCATGATTCGACCTTTGTGCTCGATGTGCTCGATAGATACGCAAAGTTTGCGGTGCCGGCCGGCATCAGAGCCGACATCATCGAAACAATGAGTCGCTATGGTCGCCTGACCATTCGCAAGTCACCTGAGGGTGTGCTCGAGCTTTTTTCTGCCGAACCAATAGTGCTGGCCGAAACTACTAAGAATGCAAGGGTGGCTGCGCTGCTAGAGCACCGCACATCGCAAACTACGTTCACGATCAAAGACTGGGCTCGCGGACAAATCAAGCAAGAGCTGCTAAAACTTGGCTGGCCCGCCGAAGACTTGGCCGGCTATGCCGAGGGCACACCGCACGAAATCGACCTAGTGCAAAATGACTGGCAGCTGCGTGATTATCAGGGCATCGCTGTAGACAAGTTCTGGGCCGGCGGCTCTGGGGTTGTCGTGTTGCCTTGTGGTGCCGGCAAAACTTTGGTTGGCGCGGCAACCATGGCGGTCGCAAAAACAAACACTCTCATTCTGGTTACCAACACGGTCTCGGCTAGGCAATGGCGCAGCGAGCTTTTGAAGCGCACAACGCTAACCGAGGATGAGATTGGTGAATACTCGGGTTCTCTCAAAGAAATCAAACCGGTCACGATTGCCACATATCAAATTTTGACCACGAAGCGCAAAAATGAATACAGTCACCTGGCGTTGCTAAACGCCAACGACTGGGGCCTAATCGTCTATGACGAGGTTCACCTTTTGCCTGCGCCGATTTTTAAGATGACCGCTGATCTGCAAGCACGTCGACGCCTCGGGTTGACTGCGACGCTGGTGCGCGAAGACGGCAAAGAAGGCGATGTCTTCTCGCTCATCGGACCAAAACGTTTCGATGCGCCGTGGAAAGAAATTGAAGCCCAAGGATACATAGCCCCGGCCGCATGTTTTGAGATTCGAGTTGACCTTCCAGAGCAGGAGCATCTTGAATACGCGATAGCCAATCAAGATGAGCGTTATCGATTGGCCGCCACGACACCTTCGAAGATTGCTGTCATCGACAAACTGATTAAGCGGCACAGCGGCGAACAGATTTTAGTAATCGGCCAATACCTCGATCAGCTGCACACCGTGGCGGATTCGCTAAAGGTCGACCTAATTACTGGCGAAACGCCGATTGAAGAACGTGAGCGCTTGTTTCAAGAATTCCGCGACGGCAATATCGAAGTACTTGTGGTGTCTAAGGTTGCCAACTTCAGCGTCGATTTGCCAGAGGCTTCGGTTGCGATTCAGATTTCTGGATC
>CAINTU010000024.1 GCA_903853515.1 uncultured Micrococcales bacterium
ATCTTTGATACCGTTTGGTTATGCGCCACATTCGCAGAACACCGGTCATGGCGGCGGCCATCTTTTTTGCCTGCTCGACTTTGGCCAGCGCAATTTTGGCGAGCTCAACTTCGGCAGTGGCAACCCCGGCGATTGCGCTGACCCCAGCGAGTTACAGCAACACCGACCCAATCACTTGGACCAACCACGACCTGGCAGCGCAAACGGTATTTATGTGCACTTCGATCGCGAACCTCGGCAGTCACAACAATGCACTCGGCAACGGCATCGGCGGCATTGCGTTGTTGGGCGGCAAAGTGCCGGCGCACTTTAGCCAAGCCTTGACCGCCCTATCGACGAAAGGTGCTCACGGCATTCGGGTGCTAGTTGCAAGCGATGAAGAAGGCGGTCTCGTGCAGCGACTCAAAGCTGCAATTTATGCATTGCCGTCGCAAGCGGTGCGGGGCTCTTGGTCGACTAACCGCTTGCGCGATAGTGCCAAGAACTATGCGCTGAGAATGAAAGCGCTCGGCGTCAGCATGTCGTTTGGGCCTGTCGCCGATTTGGGCATCCCAGGCAAGTTCATCGCCAACCAAGGTCGCGCCTTCTCGGCTGACCCGGCAACAGTTGCCAAAGACACAATTGCGTGGGCAACGGGACTTCGCCTTGGTGGCGTGCTGCCGGTAATCAAGCATTGGCCTGGCCACGGCAGCGCCGATGATTCACACACTGCACCCACTTCGACCCTGCCCCTCGCGCAAATGCAGGCCGCCGACATGTTGGCTTTCAATGCCGCATTCGCCAAAGGGTTCAAGCTGGTCATGGTTGGCCACTTGATTGTGCCTGATTTAACCGTGGGCAACTTGCCCGCAAGCGAATCACCCGAAGCTCTTGCTCTGCTGAGATCACAAATCGGCGACCAAGGATTAATAATCACCGATGCTCTCAACATGGGTGCTGCCACCTCAAACTTTGGTGGCGACATCGACCAAGCGGCGATTGCGGCTCTTAGCGCTGGTGCCGATGTGGCACTTGCCTGTGACGCACCAGCCGACATCGTTGCCAAGATTTCGAGTGCGATAGCAAGCGGGCAGATTAGCCGTGATGCGATGGTTGCTAAAGTTCGCCGAATTCTTGCCATCAAGCAGCAACTGGGGCTCATAAATCACAAATAGCAACTAGGTTGCGCCACTTAGTTTGCCACTACCTTTGACACTGGCTTCGGCTAGGCTTGTGCAATGTCTAAAAATGAATCGCCTGCCTCAACCGCAACTGCCAAGAACCTGCCAGCCAACTATCAATATCGTTGGCTGATTCTTGCGGTGATGTTGACCGCCGAAATCATGGACCTTCTCGACTCAACAATCGTCAACGTTGGCGGGCCAACTTTGAAGCAAGCGTTGAACGCCAACGCAACTTCTTTGCAGTGGATCATCGGTGGCTACACCCTTAGCCTCGGCTCTGGCCTTGTGCTTGGTGGTCGCCTCGGCGATCGTTACGGCCGTCGCAACATGTTTTTGTTTGGGCTAATCGGCTTCACAGTTGCCTCGCTTGCCTGCGCGATGGCGCCAACCACCGAAGTGTTGATTGCATTTCGCTTGATGCAGGGTTTCTTGGGCGCGATGCTTTTGCCTCAGGGCTT
The DNA here is from genome assembly GCA_903853515.1 of uncultured Micrococcales bacterium. GTDB lineage: Bacteria > Actinomycetota > Actinomycetes > Actinomycetales > Microbacteriaceae > Rhodoluna. Next base: position 1,622 of record CAINTU010000024.1, read on the forward strand.
TGGCATGCTTCGTGAAGTTTTCTTGCCCCAAGACTTGGCTAAAGCGTTTGGTGTGTTCGGCCCAGTCTTTGGTGTGGCTGGCGTGCTCGGCCCAATCATCGGTGGCTTCATTATTCAGGGCAACATCGCCGACTTGGGTTGGCGTTCAGTGTTCTTGGTGAACTTGCCGTTCGGCGTCGCAGCCACGCTAATCGCTTGGCGCGTTGTGCCACGCAGCGCCGGCGACCGCAAAATCAAGATTGACCTGCTTGGCGCTCTTTTGATCATCGTTTCATCAGCCGCACTGATCTATCCACTTATTAAGGGCCAGGATGCCGGTTGGCCGGCCTGGTGCTGGTTCATGATTGCGGGTTCTTTCATTGGCTTCGGTCTGTTTGCTCTGCAAGAACGCCGCACTCACGCAGCTGGCAAAACTTCGCTTATCAACCCGAGCATCTTGCGCAAGCCGGCGTTCACTTTTGGCGTCGCCAGCCTCGGCATCTTTTTTGCATCGCTCACAGGCTTTGCGCTAACCATCACGTTGTTCTTGCAACTAGGTCACGCGTTCTCGGCTGGTGACGCAGGTTTAGCAAACATTCCGATTGCCATCGGCAGCTTCATCGGCGCTGGGCTATCGGGTGCAGTGCTCGCCGAGAAACTCGGGCGCAAAGTTTTGCAAATTGGCGCGGCAGTGCAGATTCTTGGCGCAGCATGGCTTTGGTTTGCACTCGGCGCAAACGGTGCTTTCTCGATCTGGAACATTGTGCCAGGAATGGTAATCGTTGGCCTCGGCGGCGGGCTAATCATCGCCGCCCTGTTTGACCTAGTGCTCTCGGCAGCTAGCCAAGACGAACTCGGTTCGGCAAGCGGTTTGCAGGGTGCCGTGCAATCTGTGTTCTCGTCACTCGGTGTTGCAATATTTGGCACGGTGTTTTTTGCTCAGGTTAATGTTGGCAACATCACTCAAGGCATGCAGAACGCTTTGCTGGTGCAGGCCGGGTTGATGGCTGCGTTCTTGCTGCTCTCGCCTGCGTTGCCGCACAAGGTAAGCCAAGCCGAATACTAAACGAGGGCTCGCTGGCGTGAGAAACCTAGCGCGCCCGCAGCGTAACGTTCGGCAGTTCAGGCGCCCTAATCCACTCGCCTATGTCATCAACGATGGTGCCAAAATCTTCGTGCGATAGGTTCCAATGTTCGCGCATCGACACAATCTCTTCTTGGCTGCGCGCAATGAAGTTCCACCACATGATGATTTTTTCTTCAAAAGGTGCACCGCCCAGAAGCAGGCCAACAAAATCTTCGGTCGCCGTGATTTCTAGATCGCTTGAACCAATATCAAAATATGCGAGCTCATTCAGACCGACTGGCTGCCCGTTAGCCACAACTGAACCCTGAGCTACAAGTAATCCATGTTGCCATTCTGGGTTTAGCGGTAGTTGTGTTTGGCCATCAACTGGCATGCGCAACTCGGCCCCAACAAGCGGCGAGAACACCTGCGCCGGCGAAACCACTGCCGCAAACTCACCGATGAACACGGTAACCGAGGCGTCGCCAAACTCTTTTTTTGGCAGATCGGCATGATGCTCAAAACTCGGTGCGATGCCTCGCACGTTATCTGGCAACGCCAGCCAAAGCTGAGCTGCATGCAGTTCGGCGCCAACCTGCAGCGACTTTTCGCTGTGGGCAATGCCTCGGCCAGCGGTCATAAGGTTTAGTTCACCGGCGCGCAAAACCTGCGACGACCCGATTGTGTCGTGGTGATGCACCTGGCCAGCGAAGGGCCAAGTTACGGTTTGCAATCCGGTGTGCGGGTGACTGGCCACAACCATGCCGTCAACCTGGTTGGTTGGCCCGAAGTGGTCTAGAAATACCCAAGCCCCGATTCGGCCAAGTTTGGCATGTGGCAAAGAACGTCGAATGTCGATCTCGGTGCGCGTCGAAATTTTGACGATGCGAGGTTCAACAATCAGGGTCATCTGCGTTGCAAAATCGATTAGCTAGTTAGCCGTGAAAAGGCTGAATTGCGTCGTCAGGAATTTGACCAAAGCGACCGTATTGATAATCGGTCATCGCGTCGATGATCTGCTGTTTGGTGTTCATCACGAACGGACCATACGCAACAACAGGCTCACGGATTGGTTGACCGCCGAGCAGAAACACCTCGAAGTTACCATAGCGTTCTTCTTGCTTTGAATCAGCCGTCAAGACGATTCGATCGCCATAGCCGAACACTGCAAGACCACCGGTCTTGATAGGTGCCGATTGTGAGAATGAGCTCTCTTCGCCAACCGATCCCACGCCAGCCAAAACATAAGCCAGTGCGTTAAACATCGGGTTCCACGGAATCGAAACCGAAGCGCCAGGTGAAACCGAAACATGCAAAATCGTGATTGGTGTGAACGATTCGCCGGGGCCGATGTGGCCTTCGATTTCACCGGCAAGCACGCGCACGATTGCACCGCCATCGGTGCTTGAAAGCAACACAACATCGCCGCCTTCGAGCGCCTGATATTTAGGTGTCGACATTTTTGCGTGCGAAGGCAGGTTGATCCATAGTTGCACGCCGTGAAAAACTCCGCCAGACATAACAAGCTGCTCAGGTGGTGTCTCGATGTGCAGCACACCGGCACCTGCCGTCATATATTGTGTTGCACCGTCTTGAATGATGCCGCCACCGCCGTGCGAATCTTGGTGCAAAAATGTGCCGTCGATCATATAAGTGAAAGTTTCAAAACCGCGGTGTGGATGCCACGGGGTGCCCTTAGGTTCGAGCGGGGCGTATTCGACTTCGCCCATTTGGTCCATGTGAATGAACGGGTCGAGCTCTTGCACCGGCACACCGGCGAAAGCGCGAGTCACAGGGAATCCTTCGCCCTCATAAGCTTGCGGGCCATATGTGACACTCTTGACGCTTCGAGCCGGGCCGACTGGGTCGCTCAAACGGTCTAAAACTAGCGGATCAGCTGTTACTGCTGGCATTTCGCGGCCTTCTGTCTGATTCAATACGCGAATAAAAACACGCGCCTATCTAATAGTAAAGCCGAGTTTGCATAGCTTTATTCCGGTGCCGCAACTAGCCGCAACTAGAGGTGCGGAGCAAGTGTTTGAATCAAAAAGTTGAGGTTTGCCCACCCGAGCAAGAAACTGCCAAGCCAAAAATAGACGCTAGCTTCGGTCTGAAATGGTTTTGCAAAATTCATAATGTGGCGATAGAAACGCATCGCCAACCAAACAAACACCGCGATGAAACCGAGCATCACGACGCCACCAAAAATGTTGCAGCGATAATCGTTGCTCAAATCGGTTGTGCCGATGACTTTGCTAAACGCATAAATCAGTCCGCTAATAATTGCGAGCTCAACAACAAAAATAAGCACAAGGATTGGCAGCCCGCAGATAGCCCAAACGCGATATTTGAGTTTGGTGATCTTGTCTGCCGTGATCTGCTCGGCCATTATTGGGCCTTTCGCCAAGAAGGAACCATCATGCTGACTCTACGCTGGTAATCGCGATACTCAGGGTATTTCTCTGCCGAAATCTGTTCGGTGAATCTCGCCGAGCCAATAAATAGCGCTGTCAATATAATTGCGCCGATGCTGGCGACCTGCAAAATGTTGCCGGTGATGGCGGCTGCCCAAAACAAGAGCACCCACCATTGCGCTTGCTCTGCAAAAAAGTTCGGGTGACGTGCAACCGCGAACCAACCGGTTTGCAAGAACCCAGGATGCACGGTTCGGCCTGCCGCCAGCTCGGCCTTTTTGTGTTGGTGAAAATTCCACTGTTGCTGGTCTGCAAAGAATTCCATCGCCAAAAAGCCAGCGAACAAGGCAGCGAAACCGAAGTCAACTACCCCAAAGCCTTTGTTGCCGTATGACGACACTGCGTCGGCTGGCAAAGTGATCAGCCAAAGCAAAACGTTTTGAAAAATCACGATGAAGAAAATGTTGAAAAGCTGATAGATCGCGGGTGACATTTTTTCGCGCAAGATGGCCCAGCGATAGTCCTCACCGCCAGGCGCATAACCACCTTTTCGC